>JBDUEH010000096.1:0-7643 GCA_040002555.1 Gemmatimonadales bacterium
CGAGCGATAGCGGTGTTAGGAGGAGTGGTCGTCATTTGGCTTGCAGCAGTGTCGGCATCCGAATATGTCAATCGGAAGTTCTCTGGTCGGGCCAACACTCTCTGATGCCGTCAATCGATTTGGAGTTGCTCGTCCGCCCGCGATTGGATGATTCGCCTCCAGCCGTTACGAACGCAATGAAGATTCCCCTGACCTGGCGGTATCTGCTCGCCTTTTACTGCCTCGGCGCGCTCATGGGCATGAGTCATGAGTTGGCCCATCACGCCGCTGGCTTCGTGATCTGCGGGGACTGGGGTTACAAAACCTTCAATTTTTTCGAGCTCGCAAAAGGCTGTGAGGAGGTGCACCCGAACAGTTTTTGGCTGGCGACACTCGCAGGGCCAGCCCTGTTCAACTACCTGCCGTTGTGGATCGGTGTGGCACTGATGAAGAAACCCGACGCTGGCGCGCGGCTCTTCGGCGTGTCACTGGTTTTCAGCACCGTGCCGATCCTGCGTATCTACTCGGCCTTCGGGTATGGCGACGAGACTTGGATGGTGCATCACTTCTTTGGGAACAATGCAACTGCGTTCTGGATCATGAAGGTATGTGTACTGGCGTTGACGCTGCCGCCGCTGATTCTCGCGTGGAAAACCATCCACAACCGATACAAGCCGCTGGTGTATTGCCTTTTTTTCATCGGCGTTCCGATCACGGTCTTCTACGTGGTTGGCATTGTCCTCGAGGGCCTGATCAACAAACAGCACGTGCTCTCGGATACCGTGTGGGGCGTACCGTACATGGTCCTGTTGGCAGAAGCTCTGGCCACAATCGGTTACTCGTCGCTGAAATCGCATCTCTGGCAGCCTTCGGCTAGTGGTCCGCCAGCCGGGAGAATTTCTATCGGGGTGAACCCGGACATGCCGCGCGCACCAGCGGATAATTGATTCGCTTTGTGCTGCCGCCACTCGGACCCTCGATATAGGCGAGCAGTGAGTCGCGCGACGCAGACTTGTATCCGATACGCTGCGGAAAGTCATGTGTCAGATTCTCAAACACAATTTCACGCGCGTCAATGGTCCTGGACCGAAACTCCGTGTACGCCTGTCCCGACGGGGCCGCCGCGTATACGAGCGTGTCGCCCCTGGTAAAAATACGCAGTTGCTCGTATTCGCGAACTGATCCATTGGCGGTTGTGCGCGACATGCCCATGAGCGTTCCGCCGCGTGGCACCATCCACTGTTCTTCCACAATGGAAGTCGCCGTCGTGCGTGCCCAACAACCGGATATCCAACCGATCTTTTCGCTCGGCGAACCCCCCTGTGCCGTGCCTTCGGTGGTTAGCGACAAGGAGAGTGTGATCAGCGCGCAGAATGCCTGGACGAACGGTCGTTGGGACATGGGTGGTGTGATTAGGGAGTGTGGCGACTGTGCCCAACTATGCGATGGCCTCACTCGATTGTCTTGTAAGAACCCGCCACGCTCACCATTTTCGGGGGCAATGCTTCACTACACGCAGCAACTCCCGCCGGCGGATTTGCGGGACTGGATTCGGCTGGTCTGGACTTTGTCGATTGACGCGTCTGCCCCCGGTGAGGCGGAGCCCGTCATTCCCGATGGCTATGCCGAATTGATCTTCAACATCGGTGATCCTTTCGAACATCGTGCGTCCAGCGACGCCGAATTCCGGGCGCAGCCGGCCGCAATCGTTAACGGGCAACTGCGCAGCGCAGTGTCACTGCGATCACAGGGCGAGGTGCGTTTGGTGGGTGTTCGCTTGCAACCGTGGGCGTTGGGCGCGCTGATCGACACGCCCGCATATCTCCTGTCGGATTAAGCGAGCGCGCAGTACAGCGATTGTTTGCGAACGAGGTGGGCGTGAGCGCGAAACAGTACGCCAAAGTGCTGCGGGTGCAGCGCGCCGTTCGGTTGCGACGATCACATTGCAAAATGACATGGGCGCGCGCCGCGCTTGCTTCGGGATATTACGACCAGTCGCATTTCAACAAGGATTTCCGCGCTGTTGCTGGCTGCGCTCCGAGTGAGCTGATCGTCGAGCCTGAGTCGTTTACAGAGGCATTCGTGACGGATGCGATTACGGCGGATGCTGTCTTGACGGAGATGTTATAGCGGCACCCAACCGGAAGATGACTCGGCGAAACGCCAGCGCAGTTAGTAGGGTACTGCGCCTCCGTCGGTTTCGGGGAAGTCTTTTCCTTTGAAAAGAAGAGGCTGACCCAAAGCTTGCGAGACTCCGTACGACAGGCAGTCACCCGTAGTTCAGGACAGCTGGCATGCCTGGCACTGGCGAGTGTGTCGCACAATCCCGCTCGCCATTTTCCAGAAGCTACATCGCGCTGAGCGCCTCGGCTTCCGATGGACACACAGAAAGGATCGCGGAGAAACCCGAGATCTCGAACATGGTCGTGGCGGATCTCGACGAATGTCTTGTTGCAACATCATCCGGCAGTCGCTGGTCGCGCGTGCCTTGCGGCCCCAAGGGTGCTACTGTATCTGGCGACTGCCAGGACAGACTATCACAGTCGTTTGCTCAGTATCATCCGGAGGCGACATGAGACCAGCCGTGCTTCGATTCAGCTCTTCGGGCGAACTCCTCGCTGACGAGGGCTGTTTCATCTTGGAGCTCCTGAACACATTGGATGATGAGACAATCTCTGTTGCTCGCGCCCGTGTTGTGCCAAACGTAACGACAAAGCTGCATCGACTGGTGGGAATAGATGAGCGATACTTAATAACCGATGGGGTTGGCGAGGTTGAGATCGGAGACACAACAAAGCAGACTGTGCGATCTGGTGACATCGTACTGATCCCCAAGGGTACTTCTCAAAGGATTACAAACATGGGAGACACTGACCTTTCATTCCTGTGCATCTGCACCCCCCGCTTCGATTTAGCTGCGTATCAGGCACTCGAGTAAAGATGCCCGGCACCCTGTTGAGCACACTGATCCTCGGCGAAGTGGCGGGTAAGAACGGCGCTATCCACGCCTACGACCGAATGGTATGGACCGTCCGATCGGGATTTCTCACATTGCTCTTTGGCGGTTGGGGATTACTCCTGAAATCACTTGTCGAGCTTCCTAGTATCGGGTCGACTCAGTACGGGATCGTCGGAGCAATGTTGTGCCTGTCGATCGCTCTGGCAATCGGCGCTCGCGCCATCGACCTCAATTACGTGCGGCGAAAGTTTCGCGTCATTGACGCACTCAATCGTCTGCTGCAGCTGCTCGCCTCCCATGAAATCAGTTACTTCGAGGAATCGGATGCAGGGAAGGCAGCGATTCTCCCGTACCTCAAAGTAGCCGGAGATTCTGAATCCAAATCGTATGAGATTGCGGGATACAGCGGCGAGAAACGAGTCGGGCAGCTGATATACACTGCACCGCTGGTAGGAATTTCTATTGGCATGGGATTGATTGTGTTGCTCCGTTCCGTTCTCTAGTCACGGATATGGCATTATTCGAGGCGAGACAGAAGCAACCTCCGTCGAGGTCATTACCTCTCTCGAGATCGAATACACCTCTGCATTCGCCAGATCACGTGCTGCCCCCGCTCCTTCGACTGCAGCGCAAGCTCACAGTCAATGCACCTGGCGACATCCATGAACAGGAGGCCGATCGCTTATCCGAGCAGGTGATGCGGATGCCAGGGCCACTGCTACAGCGTGCGTGCGCGTGCGGCGGCGACTGTCCCGCGTGTCAAACCGAAAAACACACCGAGCAAGGCGGGTTGCTGCAAACCAAGCGCAGCTCGAACGACGTGGCCCAGACTACGGCGCCGCCAATAGTTCACGAAGTGCTGGCTTCCCGCGGCCAGCCACTCGACACATCCGCGCGCGAGTTTTTTGAGCCGCGCTTTGGTGCTGATCTGGGTGGCGTCACCATTCACACCAACTCAAAAGCTGAAGCGTCTGCCGAAGCGGTTCAGGCGCAGGCGTATACGGTTGGACACGATATCGTTTTCGGCGCAAACCAATATGCTCCTGGTTCAGAATCCGGACGCCGCCTGATCGCGCATGAGTTGACTCATTTCCTGCAACAGGACCCTTCGCAACCAAGCCTGCACCGCAAACCTCAGGCTAAGCCAACGCCTCCGCCTACACCGCCGCCCGGTGGCAACATTCTCTACATCGGCATGAACAACTTTGCGTTGGAGATTGCTGCTTTGAGAAAGTTGTACAAGGGTAAGCCAGTGGACATTACGACACTCACTCTCGCTACGGACACTGCGCACACGGTGAGCGGTGGCAAGACGTTCGATCTGACCAACGACGCCGGCGTCGATGCCTTTGCTGCAAGCCTTGGCCTCGACAAAGCCAAGGCTTCGGCCGCCGCCGCGCTTGTCAAAGCCAACACCTACACGAATGACCGCGACGACATGGCTCACGTGATGGCCGTCTACGCTCTAACCGAAGCAGACGGTCAGGATCGAATGTCGCGCGTCGTGATGTCCGGGCACAGTTTCGGTCTCGATATCATGGATGATCCGCTGAAAAACCACATTCAATTCAGCTACCTGGTGGAGTTAGCCAAAATTTTTCCGAAGGCTGCCAGCCAGACGAAGCACCTGATGGTGAGTGCCTGTTATGCGGGCGCAGAGGATACAATCCGAGAGATTTTTCGGAAGGCGTATCCCAATCTCATCACCTTCATGGGTTGGACAGATCAGTGTCCAACCAATTCCGGCGGCGCCAGAGCAGTTTCCGAATGGGCCAAAACGACCGACCCCGACCCAACGACCCTCGCCAAGCCGTCGGAGGGCCGCTCAAACTGGGCGAGCGGATTCTATCAAGGCGTCGAGAGCTCAGGTCCGGACGGCACGATGAAGAACTTGCGCGACGACGAGGCACAATTCATGGAGTACTTGAAGGGAATCAAAGTCGACACCGATGCACACAGGGGTTGGCTGACGACGTACTACGGCCAGGCCCGAACCGCAGACCTGCGTGTTTCTTCGATCAAGGGAGCCGATCATGATTACGCTCACCTCCACGCGGAACAGGCAGTGCGTCTTCGCCTCTGGCCACAGTTCCTCTCCAAGTTCTGGCAAGATTATGAGACCAAAATCCGGGCCGGGTATGGGAAGGCAACTGTTCCTAATTTTGGTAAGATGACGCGAAAGGAAGCACTCAAGGCTATCGAGAAATTCCCCGCGGCGGCGCTGGGCACGGACGCTGAAAAGGCGGAAGCCCAGCGATTGCTTGAAGGCTTGAAGAGTCTCGACGAGCAAATATTACCGGGATAAGATCTCAACAGCGGCGCGGCGACGAAGCGGGAGCCGGGTAAATGAGAACCGTGGCACAAAATGAGAATCGCTCTCACAAGCGCGTACCGCCTGCCTCGGCGAGCTCAAAAACCGTACAAAACACCCAGGAATTGAAGAGCACTCATCGCGCGGCAGAGCGGTGCGCATGTGGTGGGATTTGCCCCAAATGTCAGACTCCGTCGCCGAACGGAAGCAAGTGGCCTTCAAGTGTTGACACCGACGGTGGAAAGATCCCGGAAATAGTCCGCGATGTTGTGCGCACGCACGGGCGGCCACTCGATGATGCCACTCGAAGCTTCATGGAACCGTCCTTTGGCCAAGATCTCTCGAGCGTCCGTGTGCACGCCGACGCGCATGCGGCCGAGTCGGCGCGAGCAGTCGAAGCGCAGGCCTACACGATCGGTCAACACGTGGTTTTCGGAGACGGTAAATTCGCGCCCGCCAGTCACGGAGGGCGTGAGTTGCTGGCGCATGAGTTGGCGCACACGATTCAGCAACGCGGTGGTGCCGGAGCCCCGCCCGTCGATGACGTGCACTCGATTCACGAGAGCACTGCGCGGACGGCTTCGCGCAGCATTGTTCACGGGCAGCCGTTGCAACGGGAATTGCCAGCGGCTGGCGTCGGACTGTCACGGTCACCGGTCGACGCCGATGAGCGAGCCAAGGCAATCGCTGAAGCCGAGGCTCAAGTTGCGAGGATGGACAAGGAGGAGAAAGAGGACGAAGAAAAAGAAGCCGCCGAGAAAAACAAGCCAGCGCCAAGCAGGCGGCCAACGACGCTCTCGCTCCTGAACGACGACCCAGGATTCAAGGCAACACTCGTCACCGACGAGCAAATCTACGCTGGGCTCAGGGAGCCCGAGCCCAGCGAACCCGAATACTGGAAACGTCAAGTCCCCGAGAGCCTGGCGAAGCCAATAAAAATCGGAAGCGGTACCAAGTACATACGAAAATGGGAATCAGTGACGATAGAGATGCCCGGCGACCAGGGGGACAGGCACGTCAACGTCGAGGTTTCGCATTGGATGATGACGAGGGCCGCGCTCCGCGGATATCTCGAATACATGGTCGGAGAACTGACACCGTTTGAGGAACGCTTCGCAAAAGGCGGCGTCGACATGCCGGAGGGATTTACTCCAGTCGCGGCCGGACGCGCGATTGGGTACTACGTGCAATCCGGGGGGTCTGGAGGACGTCAGCACGTCGTTTATAATCGGGATGGAACGATCTTCCGGTCGTGGGTCAGCGAGGTAAGTCTGCTCAGTATGGGGATCGGGCCGATCGTTCTCCTGTTGCCGGGCATCGGTCTCCGCGGGCTCGCAAGAAGTGCAGCTACTGTCGGGAGTACCGGGATCAGTATTGCTGGCAAGCTCGCTACGCGGGTGGGTCAACGACTGAGGCCGCTGGCTGTCACAGCGAAGCTCGCGATTGGACGCGCTGAAGCGGGAGCGGTAAGTGCTGCGCCGACAGCGTTCGGCGGATTCGCGTCAAGAACTGCCATAACGCTGGTCGATGCTCGACCCCTCGCGGAGGTCGTTGAGAAAGTCGCGCCAGCCGCGACTGAAGCCGCCGCCGAAGCAACTGCAGTGCAGGCCCCTGCGTCCACAACTCAAACCGCCGCTACCGTCGCCGACGATGTCGCGTCCACCGGACCCGCTCGACCTGGGACAGTTCCACCGGTATCAGTTTCACAGGAGTCTCCCCTGGCTCACGAGAGCAGTGGTATTCCCAATACCGAAATTTCGGACGAAGACGCCATCACGCAAAGGACGCGTCCAGGCGAGCGGAACGGCGAACAACTTGGTGGCTATACAATCAACGGTACAAAACGGCCCGTTGGTAGGCAGTTTCGGCGAACGATTTACGGACTGTTCGATAACGACCTCCCAACGCTCCCGAAGGGCGGGCCGTTGCGCATAACGAAAATCAAGAACCTTTTCAAGCTCATGGTAGACGAAGCCAGAGCTGCGGGGGCCACGGAGCTCGAGATCACGGGGAAAGTCATCAGGAACCAGAACGTAGCGCGCGTACGGCGATTCGTTGAAGTGCTTGGTGGAACGGTGACTAAAGTCGATGGGATGACTGTTGTGTGGGTCATACCTGTTCCTCCGTTGTAACGTGAAGGCGACACTCGATAGCCTTCTTGCGCGCCCGCTTTGATCGCGCCATAATCGGAAACGCGATAAAAAATTTGAACCGTCAGGGGACATAGAGCGGAGGAAACACGAATGACACAAGTCACATTCCCCGGCGTATACATCGAAGAAGTTTCGAGTGGCGTGCACACCGTCACCGGAGTGGCAACTTCAATCGCCGCCTTCTTCGGACGTGCGTCGAAGGGCCGCCTCGACGAGGCAGTTCGCGTGACTTCCCTTACCG
>JBDUEH010000097.1:0-7621 GCA_040002555.1 Gemmatimonadales bacterium
TCGAAGTATGACTCCCACCATTCTCCGGATTTCTTCAGAAGAAGACCGGCTCTCTGTATGCGCCGAAGACGTCTTCCATCGCCGCGCGAATCTCGTAGAGCGTGCAGTAGGCGCGCGCAGCGTCGAGAATATGCGGCATCATGTTCTCGTTCGTTTTAGCCGCTTCGCGCAGCTCGTTTAGGCGCAGCTCTACCAGTGCGCTGTCGCGCGTAAGCCTGAGCGACGCAAGCCGTTCGCGTTGCTCCTTGTCCGTATCGCCGATCTTGAGCAGCGGAATTGTAAGGGCCGGCTCGTCAGTGACGAATTCGTTCACGCCAACGATCACTCGCCTATTCTGCTCGATCTCCCACTGCTGGCGGGCGGCCGACTCCGCGATCTTGCGCTGCAGCCAGCCAGTCTCTAGTCCGCGCACAACGCCGCCAACTTCTTCGATCTGCTTGAAAATGCCTTCAGCTTCTTCCTCGAGCTGCGTAGTCAGCGCTTCGACATAGTACGATCCGCCGAGCGGATCCATCACGTTTGGAACACCGGTCTCGAACGCGAGGACCTGCTGCGTTCTGAGCGCGACCCGCACCGACTCTTCAGTGGGAAGTGCAAGCGTCTCGTCCATCGAGTTCGTGTGCAGCGACTGCGTTCCGCCCAGCACTGCGGCCATCGCCTGGTAGGCGACCCGGACGACGTTGTTCATCGGCTGCTGCGCCGTGAGGGTTACGCCCGCAGTCTGCGAGTGGAATCGCATGACGAGGGATTTTGGATCTTTAGCGCCGTAGCGATCGCGCATGTGACGCGCCCAAATGCGCCGGGCGGCACGGAGCTTCGCGATCTCCTCGAAGAAATCGTTGTGGATGTCCCAGAAAAACGACAGACGTGGCGCGAATTTGTCCACATCCAACCCGCGAGCGATTCCGCGCTCAACATAGGTGAAGCCATCAGCAAGCGTGAATGCCAGCTCTTGCGCGGCCGTGGCGCCCGCTTCGCGAATATGGTATCCAGAAATCGAAATCGTATGCCAGTGCGGCACATGCTCGGCTGACCAGTCGAAACAATCCACGATGAGTCGCAACGCCGGTTCGATGGGATAGACCCATGCGTGTTGAGCCATATACTCTTTCAGGATGTCGTTCTGAATCGTCCCGCGAAGGTGCTCGAGATCGACGCCCTGTTTTTCTGCTGCCGCGAGATAGAAACAGTAGAGAATGACAGCCGGGCCATTGATCGTCATCGACGTCGAAACTTTGTCGAGCGGAATGCCGTCGAAAAGTACTTCCATGTCGGCAAGGCTCGAGATCGCAACGCCACACTTTCCTACTTCTCCTTCGGATCGCGGATGATCCGAGTCATAGCCCATCAGCGTCGGAAAATCGAACGCTACCGAGAGCCCGGTTTGGCCGTGAGCGAGCAGAAACTTGTAACGCTCGTTCGTGTCGGATGCGCTTCCAAAGCCTGCGAACTGGCGCATCGTCCAGAGCTTGCCGCGATATCCTGTCGGATGAATCCCGCGGGTATATGGATAAGCGCCTGGAAGCCCAAGGTCGGCCTCGGATAACCCGAGCGTGTCGAGGGGGGTGAAGAGCGGCGGAACTTCCTTTTCGGAATTGGTAAAGCCGATGTCGCGCTTCTTCGCCTTGTCGAACTTCGCTTTCCAATCTGCGATCTCGGCTTTCAGCTCCTTGATCTCGCGATCCTTTTCGTCGGCGAATCCTGGGGCAACAGCGCCAGTATCGATTGAGGTCACGTTTTCACTCCAGTCACGAGATGCCCAAAGCGCCCCAAAAGGTCATCGGCTACCGCGTACGGCGTCACCGAGCCTGATTCGAGCTCGTCCACTCTTGCCTGCACCCATGTTAGAACGTCGGCCGGCTGGAGGACACGCTGCCTCATTCTCTTTTCGACCACTTCAACCACCCGTTCGACGATCCGTTCTCGCCGCCTGCCACGGAGGCGACCCGACGTTTGAAGATAACTGAAGTGCCGATCCAGCGACTCGGCGATAGCCCCGATTCCCTCCCCCTTGGCGGCAATGGAGGCGAGGACCGGCGGCGTCCATGTTTCGGGTGCGGCGACTTTCGCTTCTTCGCGAGCCACGCGAGCCGGGTTGATCATGCGCTTGAGATCTACGCCATGATGCGCAGGCATGTTCGCATAGAACACTCCCTTCCTCAATCCAAGCATGAGCTCGACGTCGTTGCGAAGCCGGTCGGCGCCGGGCCTGTCGGCCTTGTTCACGACGAAAATGTCGGCGATTTCCATCACCCCGGCCTTGAGAGTCTGAATTGAATCTCCCGACTCCGGTACGAGCACAACGACAGTGCTGTCGGCGGTTCGAGCGACATCCAATTCGGACTGGCCGACACCGACAGTCTCGATAATAATCCGATCGAAACCGAATCCGTCCAGTACGTCGGTCACTTCTCTCGTTGCCGATGCGAGTCCACCAAGAGAGCCTCGTGTTGCCATCGATCGAATGAACACTCCTTCGTCGAGAGCGACGCTCTCCATGCGTACGCGATCCCCGAGCAAGGCACCACCAGTGAATGGAGACGTCGGATCGACGCAGACAATCGCAACAGTCAACCCGGCGTTCCGGTATTCTCGCGTCAGCAGGTTGGTAATGGTGCTCTTGCCGGCGCCTGGCGGTCCGGTGATTCCTATGCGCCTTGCATGTCCGAGGCGCGGATGCATTGTCGCAAGGATGTCATCAACGCCTGGACGCTGATTTTCTACAATGCTTACCGCGCGAGCGAGAGCGAAGGTCTTACGTGAGTCAAAATCCCTGAGCAGCCGTTCAACGGGAGCTTGCAAGGATCTTCTCCTGTTTGCGCCACATCGGCGATGACGTTCGTGTCTCATCGTCGGGATGATCACGACCGGTGACGTGAAGCGATCCGTGTACTACGAGTCGCTCGAGCTCGCTCCGAAGAGACACTTTCAGTCGCTTTGCGTTTCGCGCAGCGACCGCTGCGCAGATGTAGATATCGCCGACGACTGGCGACGACGCTTTTTCGCGACCCATCCCAAACGAAATGACATCGGTCGGTCCAGAGTGCGCTAGATACTTTCTGTTGAGCTCGGCGATCGCTCTCACGCCGACGAATGCGACCGAGACCATCGCATCGCGAATTTTCTCAGCGTCCATCGTGAGCTGCACGAGCGTCTCTGTTCGCGCGGCCGAAAGGGGCATGCGGCGGACTGTCGAAGAGACCTCAACGATCACGCGCCGAGGAGGCCGCATGCTAGTTGCCCGCGTCGTCGGCGTACGCCTTGATGATTTCGCGAACGAGGCGGTGACGAACGACGTCTGACTCGTTCAGGTAGTGGAACCCGATACCGTCGATTCCCGGAAGAATACGCTCGATCTGCACGAGACCCGAGTCTTCGCGTTTGGGAAGGTCGATCTGCGTCTTGTCGCCGGTGATGACGGTTTGCGAGTTAACGCCAAGGCGTGTGAGGAACATTTTCATCTGCGCGTTTGTGGCGTTCTGCGCTTCGTCGAGAATCACGAACGCATCAGCCAGCGTGCGGCCGCGCATGTAAGCAAGAGGAGCGATCTCGATCGTGCGTGTCTCGAGTGCTTTCTGAACACGTTCGGGTGGCATCATGTCTTCGAGCGCATCGTAGAGCGGGCGCAGGTACGGATCGACCTTCGCCTGAAGATCTCCGGGAAGGAATCCAAGACTCTCACCCGCTTCGACCGCAGGGCGCGCCAGCACGATGCGCTTCACACGCTTGCGAGAAAGCGCGTCGACCGCTGCAGCAACTGCGAGATAGGTCTTTCCTGTTCCGGCTGGACCGATGCCGACGACGATGTCATTCTCCGAAATGAGTTTCAGGTACTCTCCCTGACCGCTCGTCTTGGGCGTGATGACCTTGCGAATTCCGGGCAGCACGATTCGCTGAAGGTCTTCGCCACCGTTGCCGTCGCGCGGAGTGTCGATGCTCATGCGCAGCACGTCGTCAGCCGTCAGCTCCATTTGCTGCCTCGCCGTGTCGATCATCCGTCTGGCGATCGGCGTAGCGCGGGTTATCGCTTCCTGGCTGCCGCTGATCGTGAGTGTATCGCCGCGCAATGCGACCTTCGCGCCGCTTTGCTTTGAAAGCTCAACGAGGTTCTCGTCGTTGACGCCGGCGAGAGTGAGTCCGTCGGCGCCTTCCGTTGAAAGGCGTTGTACAATCGGTTCGTCAGTCACTGCGTCGGTGATCCAGATGTAAGGCGTGAAGGTCCTGATCGTTCACAGGAGTGGGAGCTCCTTCGAACATGGCGCGCGCTGTTGTTGTCTTGGGAAACGCAATGACATCCCGTAACGACTGGGCACCGGAGAGAAGCATTGCGATTCGATCGAATCCGAGCGCAATTCCGCCATGCGGTGGTGCGCCGGCGCTCAGTGCCTCGAGCAGAAACCCGAAACGAGTCGACGCATCCGACTCACTGATGCCGAGTTTGCCGAGTATTCGCGCCTGCATGGCGGTGTCATGGATGCGGATGCTTCCGCCGCCCAACTCAGTTCCGTTCATGACGACATCGTAAGCGAGCGCGCGAACGTTGCGCGGCTCGGAGTCGAGCTTGTTGAGGTCTTCCGGATGTGGCGCAGTGAATGGATGATGCACCGCGGCGAGTCCACCGGTTTCGGTGTCCTCACCGAACAGCGGAAATTCGGTAACCCACAGCATCTCGACCGAGCCTTCCGGAATGAGATTCAGGCGCTTGGCGACATCCTGGCGAACGCGATCTAGCGCGGGGTTGGAAATCTCATCCTTGGCGGCGACCATGAGCATCAGGTCGCCCTCGTCGAGCGCCAGCTTCTCGGCCGCGCCATCATCGACAAATTTTGCGACGGGACCTTCGAGCGTACCGTTCGTTTTCTTGAGCCGGAGTAGTCCAAAAGCGCCGGCGGATTTTGCGATGGCTTCGATCTCGTCAACCTGTTTGCGAGACATGGCGGCCCCGCCCGGGATCTTAATGCCTCGAATTCTGCCACCCGCATCAATCGCCGATCTCGAGATACCAAAGTCCGCATCCCGGAACGCTTCGGTCACATCTACGACCGGCATGCCGTAACGAAGGTCAGGGCGGTCACACCCGTACTGCTCCATGCAGTCGGCGTAAGTCATCCGTCGGAACTTCGGCGGGATCCTGATTCCGGCGTCGGCGAACAGAACCGCAAGCAGACCTTCCGTGAGCGCCATGATGTCTTCGGGCGTTATGAACGACGCCTCGATGTCGATCTGCGTGAACTCGGGCTGGCGATCTGCGCGCAGATCCTCATCGCGGAAGCATCGGGCGATCTGGAAGTACCGGTCGAAGCCGGCGACCATCAGAAGCTGCTTGTAAAGCTGCGGCGACTGAGGAAGCGCATAGAACTCGCCAGCGTGCACGCGGCTGGGGACGAGGTAATCACGTGCGCCTTCAGGAGTAGGCTTCGTCAGAATTGGCGTCTCGATCTCGAGAAAGCCACGTTCGTCGAGATAGTGACGGGTTGACTGCTGAAGCCGATGGCGAAGTATGATGTTGTTCTGGAGCTCGGCTCGCCGAAGATCGAGATGCCGATGTCGTAGTCTCAGGTCTTCGTTCGCGAGCTTTTCACCCTTCCCTCTCGCGACTGGAATTGCCGGCGTTTCTGCCGGTCCGAGCACCGTAATCGACGTCGCGTGGACCTCGACCTCACCGGTCTGCATCTCGGCGTTCAGCATGTCGCGAGGCCGGAGCTCAACCGTTCCATCGATTCGCACAACAGTTTCCTGACCGAGTGAGGCTGCGACTTCAATGACTTCGCCGGAGGTCCACTTGGGGTCAAAGGAAACCTGGACCAGGCCTGCGCGGTCGCGAAGGTCGAGGAATACAAGTCCGCCAAGATTGCGGGAACGATGAACCCATCCCGCGAGCGAGACCGGGGTGCCGGCGTCCGACGCCCTGAGGGCGCCCGCCTGATGTGTTCTCAGCGAAGTCCGGAAGACGCTTTCACTCATGTCCGGAAGCGCCCTCTAGCGTCCGAAAAACCCTTGCCTGCGATCGGTGCTGACAAGAAGCGGAAACCTGAAAAAATGACGGTGCCGGGAATGTGAATTGGGCTGGGTCGTAGTAGGGGTTGCAACGGGTTAAACTTAGTTGTGACATACATTTGGTGGAAGGAGTGTTACCGGTGACCAGGGCGTCGGAAATGGTGCCGGGCAAGGTCAATCTTCTCGACTTGTTACCGGCCGATGCCGAGGCTGCTTTACGGAGTTTTGCCGAAGCAAATGGCGAGAAGCCGTATCGCGCCGTCCAGGTGCTTCAGCACTTATGGAAAGCACCACGCCCGGACTTCGCGTCGATCATAGAACTTCCGCAGGCGTTCAGGGATCTGCTCAACGCAAACTTCGATATTCCCCGGCTCGCGATCTCTGCCCGCCAGCTTTCGACCGATGGCACGGAAAAGTTCCTGTTCCGGCTTCACGACGGCGAGCACATCGAGACCGTCGCAATTCCTGACGGATCGCGCCTCACACTTTGTATTTCATCCCAGGCCGGCTGTGCACTTCAATGCTCCTTCTGCGCGACCGGGGCGATGGGGTTCTCGCGGAACCTGACGTTGTCGGAGATCGCCGGGCAGGTGCGCGAGACAATTCTCCTTACAGGCAAGAAACCGACGAATATCGTTTTCATGGGAATGGGCGAGCCGCTCATGAACTGGAAGGCAGTGAGCCCGACACTGACCGTGCTCAACGACGAGGGCGGATTCGGGATCGGTGCCCGACACATCACCGTTTCAACAGTCGGCGTACTTCCAGGCATCGTCGCACTTGGCGAACGCAAGGAGCAGTTCAGGCTCGCCATTTCTATTCACGCGCCGACCGACGCGCTGCGCGCGACGATGATGCCGGTGAACACGAAATATCCCCTGGTCAGAGTCATCGAGGCAGCAAAGGTTTTTGACAGGCGAGTGACATTCGAATACGTGATGCTGCATGGAGTAAACGACCTTCCCGAGCATGCTCAGCAGCTCGCCGCACTTGCCCGCGAGTGCAAGGCTTTCGTGAACCTGATTCCACTGCATGCCGGCGGCGTTGGCGATTTCACACCAGCCTCTCCTCAGCAGATCGCTGGCTTTGCGAGAACAATTCGGGATCGCGGCGTTGAGGTCGCAATACGAAAGAGCCGCGGCAAGGACATCGCCGCAGCCTGTGGCCAGTTAAGGGTAGAACGGCAGCGCAGGGGGACGCCAGTCGGCGCCAAGTAGAACGGTTACATCGAGAAACTTGAGACTGTCGGGTTTCTCCTGCACATCCGCGCCGAACACCATCGCGACCAGTCTCGCCCATTCGGCGTGATTTGATCGATCGATGACGATTGTTTTCGCAAGCTGTTTCGTGGACGTCCCGGTTTCCACGACATCGAAACCCCGGTCTCTCAGATAGGTCGTCGCTCTCCTTGCGAGACCCTTAGTACTCGTCGCGTTGAGCACTTCGACCTTGATGCGCACTCCATGAGGCGCGGTCACTTCTGGAACACGCGTTGTCAAGACCGGCTTGACTGCGCCAGTCATCGATCTGTAGCGGTGCCATGCGTAGTACCCTCCGCCCGCGACCACTGCCGCAAGCAGAATCCACCTGCCGATTTTCACCGAAGGCTATTCCAGAGCGCGAC
>JBDUEH010000098.1:0-7591 GCA_040002555.1 Gemmatimonadales bacterium
CTCATCAGAGCTTGATCGGGTCAAAGATAGCCGGGTACACCCTGCAGAGTGAGGTGGGCGAAGGCGGTACTTCCGCCGTTTACAAAGCCGTGCATTCAAGCAACGGCACTGTCGCCCTGAAAGTCCTCCGCGAAAAACTGCGCCATGACCGTACTGCCGTCGCGCGTTTTGTTCGCGAGGCGCAATACGGAACAAGAGTCCTGCACCCCAACGTGGTGCGAACAATCGAGATCGGTGAGTCGGAAACGGGAATACACTTCCTGGCCATTGAGTGGGCTGCCGGAGAGCTTCTAGAAAAATACGCCAAGCAACATGCACCACTCCCTCCGGAAGAAACCGCCGTCATCATTTCCCAGATTGGCGCTGCAGTACAAGCCTCACACTCGGCGAAAATCGTCCATCGCGACCTGAAGCCAGAGAACGTGATGTACGATCCCGAAACACGTCAGGTAAAACTGATCGATTTCGGAATTGCTACCGACGTACAGGCTCCAGCCGACGAACGCTTGACGAGAGCCGGCTTCTTTGTCGGATCCCTCATGTACATCGCACCTGAAGCACTTTCCGGTGAGATCGTTACACCAGCCGCCGACCAATACAGCCTTGCGACAATCGCCTATTACCTGCTGACTCGAGCTCTTCCGTACACGGCCAAGGCGCCACGGGAAATGTTCACGCAGCTTCTCACGCTTCCCCCCGTTCCGCTAAATGCCGCCCGGGAGCGGTTGAAGTTCAGCGCCGGTGTCGAACAGGTTGTGATGAAAGCACTGTCAAAGGATCCAGTTAACCGTTATCCGGACGTCCTTTCGTTTGTGACCGCTTTTCAGCAAGCGGTTTCGGCCGGCGACAAGAAAATCGAGTCGACAGCAGCACAGTCTGATGATGCTGGCGTGTTATCCCGAATGCGTGGAATGTTTCGTCGTAGTCCCTGAATCCACGTCGTTCGATGGAAGCCAGAGCGTAAAGGTAGAGCCCTTTCCTGGTGCGCTGGTCAGCAGAAGCTCACCACCCAGTAGACGGCTCAGGCGGCGCGATATCGCCAGTCCAAGGCCTGTTCCGCGGTTGGGAGAATCTGCCCTCGGCCCCGAGTCTACCTGCTCGAATTCCTCAAAGACTCGTTCCTGGTCGACTGAAGAAATTCCGATTCCGGAATCGATCACCTGAATCGAGACCCAGTGGGCGCCTTCACTTCCTTTCGCGACAAGAACCTCTGGCAGCCCCTCTTTTATAGCATCGTTCTGAGAGACAAGCCTGGATTTCACGACAATTGATCCTGCGTCTGTGTACTTGATTGCATTTCCAAGCAAATTCACGAGAATCTGACGAAGGTGACTGGGGTCCGTTCTTATTCGAGGAAGTGCACTGCCCATCGCCAGAGAGAGATTCAAATTCTTTTCGTCTACGAGTGACTCTACTTCACTTGCAACATCAAGAATGAAGGGCCTTACATCAAGCGTCTCGGCGTGTACGTCCAACCGGCCTGCTGCCATCTTTGCCAAATCAAGAATTTGATCGACGAGATGTCGAAGATGATTTGCCGATGCTTCGATTCGCTCAACAGGCTTAACCTGACGCGGGCTCAACTCTCCATACACGCCTTCTCGTAATAGATCCACAAATCCAACGATGGAATTCAGCGGGGTTCTCAACTCATGAGAAACGTTTGCAAGAAAGTCATTCTTCATCCGGTTGGCACGGAGAAGTTCCGACGATAGTTGCTCGAGCTCTCTTGATCTTTCAACTAGCCGAGCAGCCTGGCGGCGCTCATGTTGGAGAACAAGAGCAAGGCCTATTACGACGGCTCCAACAATCAGATAGACAAGCTGCATTACTTCCCTGGTCATCTTCGTCCAGTGAGCCAAAGCTTTTTCTACACTTATGCCAGCACAGAGAGTCTGCCCGTCACAATGACCAAACTACAGCAACTACAGCAGCTTCTGATTAAGCAGTCCGTAAGACAGGGGGATTTTATCCTTGCCTCTGGTAAATCGTCCAGCGTTTATATCGACGCCAGGCTGACAACGATGAGTCCTGAAGGAATGAACATTATCGGACCGCTGTCACTTCACGCCATGGAAGCCAAGGCTTGGGCTCCTGATTCCGTCGGAGGTTTGACGCTTGGTGCTGACCCCGTGGCCTGTGCGATCAGTTACGCGTCTGCGGCTGGCCCACGAAGCCTACGCGCCTTTACCGTTCGAAAGGAACCAAAGACTCACGGCACAGGAAACCTCATCGAAGGTCCTTTCCGTCCGGATGACAGGGTAGTTGTAATCGAAGACGTAATTACCACCGGAAAATCAGCGCTCCAGGCAATCGACGCAATTGCTCGCACTGGAGCTCAGATCCTCGGAGTTCTCGCGATCGTAAACCGGGAAGAGGGAGGAATCGAAGCGCTGGCTGCTCGAGGTTTCGAAACACTGGCGCTTACCTCGATTCATGACTTAATGTCGTAGCTTCTTCTTTTGATAGTTTACCTCGCGCGAAATCCATCCCGGAGCTGTTGCTGCAGGGTGAAATTCGCGCAAGACCGCCGCATATGGAGTGACCAGCTCTCTTCGAAAATGCTGAAGCATTCCGGCTCCATCGTATCCCTGCCGGAACACAACAGGCGAGACTCCCATGATCGTCCTCACGTGCCTGCCAAAGCTCTGCGGTGATGAGTAATCCAAGTAATTGGCAACACTCGCTACGGAGAGTCCCGGGTTTTCGAACAGCTTCGCGGCTCTTATCAGCCGTGCGAGGGATAGGTATCGCTTCGGCGGTGGGAGCTTGGCCCTGAAAAAGCGACTCATCAATGTGCTCGGCAAAATATTCAGGTGCTTCGAAAGCTGTCGAATTGTATGAATCTGCGGGGAATGATTGAACAGCAATTCAAAGAACCGCCAGCAATCTGGTGCTGCCCCGACGAGATCAGAACTGAGCTGCCCGAGTGCAATGCGTTGAAGGTCGCTCGACTTTTCAGCAGACAGAATCTCACGCAGAGTCTGCCACCCTGACGGCTGACGCGCATCGATGAGAATTCGTACGCCGAGCTGACCGAGCGACAGAAGATTCTGCGGTGTTGACTGCTGTGTCTCGGTAAGAAGAGCCATTGCAGGAACTCGCGGAAATTCTCGCACCATTGCCGCCATTCTTGCGCTGCTTTGAATTCCGTAGCGTGCAATGGAAATCAACACGGCGCCTGATTTCCGCTCACGAAGATCTGCCAGAACCTCGTCAAGAGATTCTCGATGAAGCGTGGAGTAAAGTCCCTCCCCGGCCGCATCAACACGTATGCGTTCACCAGGTGTGAGGATGGTTGACATCGGCATCAGCTTTGAATCTCCCTTGGCCTGGCTGGACATTGGCTGCGCTCCGCAGATGAATGGTGTTGATTGACAGCGGAGTATAAACCGCCTGCGTCAGCCTTCCGTCAGCATCAGGTTTGGGCAGTTAGTTTTGCCAATAGATCTGAGTGATGAGCATATATTTAGGAGAGTGTCAGTTGGATGGTCGCGGATTTTGTATCTTATAGATACTTAATACGAGGAAAGTCCGGGCTCCGTGGGAAGGCTGCCAGGTAACTCCTGGGAACGGTGCGAAATCACCGTTACGGAAAGTGCAACAGAAAGCAAACCGCCTTGAAAGAGGTAAGGGTGAAAGGGTAGGGTAAGAGCCTACCGCGTTCGTGGTAACATGGACGGCATGGCAAACCCCAGCTGGAGCAAGGCCAAGTATGCGGCGAGAGAGCCCACCTCGACAAAAACGCCGCGGGTCGGCTGCTAGAGGACACGAGCAATCGTGGCCCGAGAGAAATGACCGTCACGGTGAATAACCGTACAGAACCCGGCTTATAGACTGGCGCTCGATGTTTGATCAGCCCTTTACGAACTGTCTCGTAGAGGGCTGATTCACACCTGCCTCCCCTTTCCCTTTAGATAATCATCATGACAAGACGAATTTTACTTCGCCTGGTTGGCCTTGGCTGCGTTACCGGATGTGCGTCAGCTCCTGTAAACGCTCCGTCTCCCTCTTCGGTGCCTGAGGTGACTTCAGAACCAGTTAATCCTGTAATAGGCAACAACGAAAACAGACGGAGATGGAGGATCACACCGACATTGGAAGTCGCCAACTACCAATCGACCCTCAAGACAATCATTGCAGAAAGAGGCACACCGGAAAATAGACAAAGCAGTTTTACAACCACTACTGATTATTCGCTGAGGCTGGTCAAAGCTTCAAACTCCATTGGAATTTCTGGACGTGTTTCCACCTTTCAGATCGAATCGGACCAAGCTGCTCAATTATCGTCGAGGAATTTTTTTGTCCTTCCTTTCAGCTTCGACGGAATGATTTCGAACCATAATATCTCGCTGCATTTATCCGATCCAGATCAGTTAGCTTCTGTCGCCCAATGCAACGACTCAAGTCAGACAATTCTCTCCATTGTCAACAGAGATTTGATTGTCGTTCCGCAGGAATTAGCAACAGATCAAAGCTGGCAGGATAGTACGTCAAGTTCACTCTGCAGCGCTTCTTTGCCCGTTGTTGTCTCAGTAATTCGAAACTACAAAATTACAGGTGAAATAATTATCAACGATGTACCAGCATTGAAGCTCGAGAGAACAGAGAAGCTTGTTACTTCGGGAGAGGGCTCTCAAGGTCAGCATCAAATCACGATCAACGGAACCGGTACAGGAAAGGCCCAGGTTTACATCGATCAAATCAGTGGTCTGTTACTAAGTCTTTCCGCAACAACTCAAATCGAGCTTTCAATCAGGAGTTCGGGAAGAATTCAAAATTTCAGCCAAGTATCAGAGGAGAAAGTAATCCGCACTTCTTCACAATGATCAATCCACAAGGCGCAGTGGCATTACAAGACAAAGATATGAGGCTGGATCAGTCCAGCCTTCAGGTTCAAGCGTAGCAGCTCGTTCTGGAGCTTTCAGCGTTATTCGCACCTCGTCCGTTGGCATATACCGCAGAATTTCCAGAAGGTAGCTCGCATTAAATCCGATATCGAGCTGATCCCCACTAAAACGTAAAGGCAATTCGTCCTGAGCCTCACCCAGGTCAGGAGTTTGAACACTGAACTTCAGCATTCCAGCATTGAATGACAGCCTAATACGGTGGGTTTGATCAGAGGCTACAACAGACATCCTCTTAAGCGCACTTACCAGAGAAGCTTTATCGGCAATTGCAACGCGATCATTATCCTTTGGAATTACCTGCTCATAATTCGGATAGGGACCTTCAATCAAACGAGTATAGACCGCAGTAAAGGGAGAACGGAAACCGATGTGATTCTCACCTCGACCGATCTCGAGCTCTTCCTCAGCAGGGAATAACCGACGAACCTGCTCGAGAGCTTTTGGCGGAACGATAAAATCATTCGAAGGAGCCGAATCCGACGCGATTGGGACATTCATCTTTGCCAGTCGATGCCCATTTGTGGCAACCATGCTCATTCGGTCCGGTCTTAGCTCCCACAAAACACCATTTAGAATGGGCCGGCTTTCTTCTGTTGATACCGCAAAAGCTGTATGTGAAATCAGCTTTTGAAGATCTCCTGACTTAATCCGCCAGCTTTCATCAAACCGCACAGAGGGAAAAGTAGGAAACTCATCTCTCGGAAGACCAAGGAGTTTAAAACGCGAACGGCCACACTCAAGAGTAATTCTCTGCTCACCTATAGCCGCAATTCGCACCGGTGCAGGCGGTAACTCACGAGCAATTTCTGAAAGTTTTTTCGCAGGAATGGTAACAGCACCTGGAGTCTCAACATCCGCCGCTACTTCAGTACTGACAGCAATATCCAAATCGGTACCAGACAGCTTTATGCCTCGATCTGTCGTCTCAACCAGAATATTCGCGAGGACAGGTAAAGTCGTCTTCCCTGGAATGCTTGCAGTTACAGCATTCAGACCTTCCTGCAGCTTCTCACGAGAGATTGTAAGACGCATTCCTGGTTTCCCTGTTGTGGACAGTTTCTTCGCTCGTACTAAAACGATCTATTAGAGATCTAATAATCGTAGTGGTAGTAGAGCTCGTGGAAATGTGTACAGAAGCTCAGAAGTTATTGCGTTAGGAAGAGTTCCGCTATGACATCCAATGTGATTTCTAATGTGGATCTCTGGACTTTAAGTGAAGTTATCCAGTTTGGAAGAATGGGGATCTTAGACTAACGGTTTCCTTGCAGTATAATCCGCACTTTATCAACACGATTTTTGAACAGCATATCGTTTTTGAGCTGATCTGTGATCTTTTCAATGCTGTGAATAACGGTAGAGTGGTCACGTCCGCCAAAAGCATGACCAATTTCCATTAATTGCGTTTGAAGGAGCTCTCGAGTGAGGAACATTGCAATTTGACGGGGAAGCGTCAGAATCTTAGTCCGTGTTTTTGACTTCAAACCTTCGGTTGTCACTCCCCACTCTTTAGCCACAACATGCTGAATCGTGGAAATGGATAACACCGATTGTCCAGATTCGAAGCCAACTTCTGTGTTACGAAGTTTATCCCGGAGCGCTTCCCTGGCGACGTCAACTGAAATGTCCAGGTGCTTTAAGGAAGCATAGGCGAGAAGCTTGATGATTGAACCCTCTAACTCCCGGACGCTTGATCGGACATTTTCGGCGATAAATCGGATAACATCATCCGGAATCGTATGCTCAAGGTGGTCGAGCTGTGCTTTTTGCTTCAGAATCGCCACTCGATGTTCAAAGTCCGGCAGTTCGATATCTGCGACCATTCCCCATTGGAAACGACTCACTAGACGCCCTTCAAGGCCGGCAATTTCTGAAGGCGGCCGATCGCTTGTTAAAACGATTTGTCGTCCGGCTTCATAGAGAGCATTAAATGTGTGGAAAAACTCTTCCTGTGTTGCTTCCTTGCCTTTTAAAAAGTGGATATCGTCGACAAGAATCAGGTCCGTCTCACGATACTGTTTCCGAAAGGCTGCAGTTGTTCGATTCTGAATAGATCCGACCAAGTCGTTGGTAAACTGCTCTGTTCCAACAAATGTGATTCTAGTTTGTGGATTGTGATCGAGAATTTCGTGCGCAATAGCCTGCATGAGGTGAGTTTTCCCCAATCCTGTATCGCCGTATATGAAAAGGGGGTTGTAAATTTTTCCGGGAGCCTGTGCAACCGCATGTGCAGCAGCAGCGGCGAGCTCATTTGATTTTCCGATAACGAAATGGTTGAACGTATAACGCTCGCTCAATTGCGTTCTACTGGCCGTATTCTGACTCTTTACTGTCGCGTTACTCGGTGTAGGTGGCGCCACAAAGAAGTCCATTTGGGATCTTTTTTTCCGCTCTTCGTGGACCCGAAAGACGACTTTCAGAGGGTGGCCAAGGGCTATTGGAGCAAAACCAGCGAACAGCTCTGAGTGCTTTGATTCGTTCCAATCTGCGGCAAATTGGTCCGGCACTCCGATTGAAAGGGTACTTCCGTTTATTGCCAGAGCCTCGGTTGGCTCGAGCCAGGTTCTGAATGTCTGTTCGGGGATCTCATGGCGGGCGAGATCGAGGAGCCGTTTCCAGGTTTCGGCAGCGGTCAATGACATGGGGACGCAACCGTAGCCCATCATTGTGGAAAAGTCAATCAG
>JBDUEH010000099.1:0-7559 GCA_040002555.1 Gemmatimonadales bacterium
ATTTCTGAGCTCCATCAACAAGCTCGTTGCCCCGCGGGTCCGCAAGTCGGCAGCGAGTGCTCGCCCCGATTCCTCCGGGGAATCCCTATTCACCGAGATGGATCCGCGCACCCGGTCGCGTCCCTTTATGTCGCTGACGAATCCATGAAGTGTCATTGCCCCGTTTGCGCCGCTCATCGCCAGCGCGCCAATCGGAACCTGACACCCGCCCTCGAGCGCCGACAAAAACGCACGCTCTGCTCTCACGGCGACATCGGTCGCTGCGTGATTCAGGGATGCCATCACGTCACGCATTTCCGTATCGTCTGACCGGATCTGAATCGCAATCGCGCCCTGCCCCGCTGCGGGAAGCCAATCAGGCGGCTCGAGGAATTGCTTGATGTGCCGGCTCGCGTTCAGTCTGATGAGCCCCGCTGCGGCGAGAATCGCAGCGTGAACTTTCCCTTCGTCTACCTTCTTCAGCCTGGTCGGTACGTTGCCGCGCAGTTCAACGACTTCGAGATCCGGTCGGAGCGCCGTAAGCTGTGCTCGCCTGCGAAGACTCGATGTTCCGACTCGCGAACCGGCTGGAATCGCCATGAGGTTGTCTGCATCCGTGACGGAATTGACGACGAGAACGTCGCGGGGATCTTCGCGCTCGAGGACCGCGCCGATCTCGAGTCCGTCCGGATTTTCTGTAGGCAAGTCCTTCAGCGAGTGAACGCAGCAATCAACTTTGTTCTTCGACAGCGCCACTTCGAGCTCGCGAGTGAAAAGGCCTTTCGCGCCGATCTCACTCAACGGTTCGTCAAGTTTCTTGTCGCCCGTAGTCTTGAAGGTTACGAGCTCGCATGTGAATCCCTTCGCTTCGAGCGCGGCCTCGACCAATCTTGCCTGTCTTTGCGCCAGTTCAGACGCGCGCGTCGCAATTCGGATCGTTCGACTCATCGCGCCAGTGCCTTCTGGACAGCAGCCACAAGACCGTCGGTTGTTGAATCCTCGGCCTCGCAAAGCAACTCAATTCCGGCAGCATTTATCGCTTCGGTGGTTTGCGGACCGATTGAAGCCGCCGGGACTTTCTGCGACAGCTCTTCACCCACGAGGTCGACGTAGCTCTTCACCGATGACGCGGATGTGAATGTCACCACGCTCGTTGTGCCGGATTCGATTGCCCGCTTCAGTCGTTTCGCTCCCGCTCCGTCCTGAATCGAGCGATACGCGTCGATGACGGTCACGATTGCGCCAAGCTCAGTCAGGCCATCAGGAAGCACTTCGCGCGAACCCTCGGCAGTTACGTAAAGCACACCAACACCCGACATATCGAGGTCCGAGAATTTTTCGAGCAGGCCTTCGGCAACGAAACGTGGAGGAATCAGATCGACGGCTATGCCGTGTTCGAGCAGCGCGCCCGCAGTCGCCGGTCCCACCGCCGCGACCCTGAGTCCGGCGAATGCACGAGCGTCGCGAGCGGTGCCGAGCAACTGCTCCCAGAAAATCTCGACTGCGTTGCGACTGGTGAAAATCAGCCACTGGTACGCCTCGAGATTGTTCATTTCAGAACGCAGCGGCGACAAGTCGAGACGGGCGATCTGAGTCGCCGGCATCTCGATCACATCGGCTCCGAGGTCCGCGAATTTGTCGCTCAGGACCGTCGATGTCTGCGCAGCTCTCGTGACGACTATCTGTCTTCCGAATAACGGACGGTTTTCGAACCAGCCTATCTCGTCGCGAAGCACCACGGACCATCCGATGACGGTGATCACAGGTGCAGCGATTCCCTGCTTATCTGCTTCGTCTGCTAGAGTGGAGAGAGTGGCGACAACTGTCCGTTGTCGAGAGACGGTCCCCCACTGAATCGCAGCAGCCGGAATCTCGGGAGGCATTCCGGCTTCGATCAATGTTGCGACAATCGTCGAAAGAGTTTTCACTCCCATGTAAAGCACGATTGTCCCACCTACCTGAGCGAGCGCTCTCCAGTTGGTCTGCGTCGATGCTTTACCCGGATCTTCGTGACCTGTGACGAACGTTACCGATGTGCTGAGTCCGCGATGCGTGACAGGAATTCCCGCGTACGCTGGCGCCGCGATGCCCGCAGTGACTCCCGGGACGATCTCGAACGGAATCGAAGACTCGTTCAGCGCGATTGCCTCTTCGCTGCCTCGGCCGAAGACGAACGGATCGCCGCCCTTCAGCCGAACGACGCGCTTACCGTCGCGCGCAAGTGCGATCAGGAGCGCGTTGATATCGTCCTGCGAAACCGATTTCGAATCGCCGCCGCGCTTGCCCACGTAGAAAAGCTCGGGAATGCCAGTCTCCGCTGCATTCGGCGGAAGCAGCGAGCGATTCACCAGCGCGTCGTACACGACCGCGTCAGCGGAATCGAGCAGCTTTTTTCCACGAACGGTGATCAGCCCGGCATCACCGGGCCCGGCGCCGACGAGAAAAACGATCCCGATTTTGTCGCTCACGCGACGCTCCGTTCGTCACCGCCGCGCATCGATTCGGGATCGATTCGATTTGCGATACACCACGTCACGTACTCGCCAGGCGCGATCTCCGACGGCTTGATCTCGCTGCGACCCCCCCAGAACACATTCGTATAGGAAACTGGGATTCCAATTGCTGCGAGATGGTTATCGATCGCGTCCTTGTGAGCGAGCACGAGCGCCTTGTCCGTTCCATGAGCAACGGCCATGATGTTCACGCCGGCGAATTCGGGTCCGCCTTCGCGCCAGTATGCGTGCGTGAGAATGTGGTGCCGGCCAACTTCGCGTCCGGCTTCGATTTCCCTGCCCTCAGGCACCTTCCAATGAAAAAGCGCGTTGTACCGCGTTACGCGGGCGCCGGTGGCCGATGGCTTTACGTGTTCGAGGAAGGTCGAGAACCGGCCGATAACTTTCCGTTGGTTTAGCGACTTGGCGATGCGCACGAAATCTTCGTAAGTGACGCCTGCTTCATCGGCGCGCTTGTGCCAGAGACCGGGACCGACTTCATCAGGCGTCAGCTCTCGCTTTAGCGGGCCAAGCACCTGCCAGTCGAGTTCTGACAAATCGACAATGTTCGTATCGAGAACTGCACCGAGCTCATCGGTCTTCGATCCAGGCTCCATCCCCTTTCGTCTCACGTGGCCAACGCCAAGGGCGAAGAGGCGCTTCGCGGGCATGATGCGAAAGGTGTCGGCCCCAATCTCCACGGCGAGAAACTCGCAGTGCCTTCGCATCGAAAAGCCCTGCGGAATCTTGAGCGTCGTCCACAGCCGGTAACCGGAACCAGGCGTCTCGCCGTCGGTTGATCGAATGACGACGTGACCCGAAAACGGATCGTGTTTCGATAGATAGTCAAACGCCGAATCGAGTCTGTCGGCTGGCACTCGCCACGCGATGAGGGCACCTGGCGCGAGGTTGGTTGCCATCAAGGTCTGCCGAATACGACGGATCGTTCCTGCCTCGAGCATCGCACGAAGGCGCTCGACAACAACTTCCTCGGCCAATCCAGACAACCGCGCGATCTCGGCGAACGGTTCTTCGATGAAACCCGCGATTCGATCCTCCGATACCCCGAGGATCGCCGCATTGACAGGGTCGGCAATCTCGACCGGTACAGCAGCTTCGATCACGGTGCCGAGTTCGTTCGACGCGCTCTAACCTTGCTCCATTTCATCGAAAGCCTGAGCGAGTACGCGATGTAAATCACCGCCGCCGCCGCGTACGCCAGGTGGTAGTAGAAAGCGTTATCGGGCATCGTACGACTCCGACGGATGCGCTTCATCGCGATCGACCGCGTACCGATAACGTGCCCGAAGAAGGGCCACGTACAGCAGCGTAAATGATGCGAACGCGAGCAGGAGCGTGATCAGCATCTCATTGGGCAGCGACGGTGCGCCTGGCTTCATCAGAATCGGACGCGGATGAAGCGTGCGGAACAGGTACACGCTCAAATGAATGAACGGAATCAGCAGGGCCCCAAGAATTCCGAGCACGGCGCTATAACGCGCCCGCATCGCCCTGTCGTCGATCGCACCTCGAAGCACGATGTACGCGACGTAGATGAACCAGAGAAAGAGCGTGAGCGTCAATCGAGCATCCCACGTCCAGTAAGCTCCCCAAATCGGCTTGCCCCACAGTGGGCCAGTGATGAGAACCACAGTCGTGAAGACCACGCCAACTTCAGCCGACGACTCGGCGACGCGATCGAGACGGTCCTCTTTCAACCATAGGTAAAGAACGCTCGTGAGACCTACCAGACCGAACGCCATGAACGCCACCCATGCCGCCGGAGCGTGGACGTACAGAATCTTCTGCGCGGGACCCTGGACGGCCTCGAGCGGAGTGAAGAAAATGGCGCGAACGAATGTGACTATTACGGCGACTATCGCCGCGAGCGACAGAGGAGTGGGTTTCATTCCTCGAGGGTGAACGGATAGGCGAGCGTGCATGCGACCACGAACACCAAGTCAAATGCCAACAACAATTTAAGCCATGGTGCAGCATCGCCAACGGGGCGGCCGCTCAGCAGCTTCGCTGTCGCCTGCGCGGCGGGAATCACGATCGGCACAAAGAACGGAAGCGACAGCATCGGAAGCAACAACTCAGCTAAACGGGTGTTTACTGCCATCGCACTGAAGAGGGTGCCTATCGAGACGAGACCAATTGCCGCCAACAACGCTATTCCCGCCAGCGGCAGCGCTACGGGGCCAAGAGGAACACCATAGAAGAGAGCGACCGAAGGAATCGCGACCGCCTGCACAGCAACAACAAAAACCAGATTGGCGAATGCTTTTCCAAGAAAGATCGACTCCCGCGCGACAGGCGACGCAAGCAGCCCATCGATCCCGCGGTCAGGCTGCTCCACGCCGAACGACCGATGCATGCCGAGCATTCCTGAAAACGTGAAGATCACCCACAACACTCCCGGCGCGAGATCGATCGCCGATACGGCCGACGCGTCCCACGCGAAATAGAAAATCACGATGCCCAGAAGTGCGAACACCACGGCGGAGAGAAACGCGCTCCGCGTGCGGAACTCGATCGCAAGATCCTTTCGTGCGATGAGCCACGCGTCGCGAAATACTTCACTCACCGTGCGACCAGCTGGCGGTATCGCTCACCAAAATTTGCGCGGTCTATTCTGGATTGACTCTCGACTTCGAGAATTCGTCCGCGATCCATGATAGCCGCATGAGTCGCGAGAGAGAGTCCTTCTTCGACGTTGTGCGTGACGAGAATCACTGCCGCACCCCGTTCTCTCAGCGAATTCAACAAATCGGACAATGCCGCCGCGCCAAGAAGGTCTAGCCCCGTGAACGGCTCATCAGCAAGAATGACTTCAGGATCGTGAACGGTCGCGCGCGCAACAGAGACTCGCTGTTTCATTCCGCGACTGAGGGACCTCACCGGCGTGTCAGCTCGATCGAGGATTTGCATTCGCTCCAGCGCTTGCTCGGTGGCTCCGCGAAAATCGGGAACACCGTAAAGCCTCGCTGTGAACTCGACATTCTCACGCGCCGTGAGCGCCTCGTAGAGGAGCGAGTGATGGGAGATCACACCAACCCTCCGCCTCACGGCGGGGCCGCCCGGCATCGACGCGCCGCCGATGCGCGCCGTTCCTGACGTTGGCTTCAACAGACCGGCGAGAATCCGCAGCAGCGTGGTCTTGCCGGCTCCGTTCGGCCCGAAGAGCGCCATGGTACTACCGCCATCGACGGTCAGCGTGACGTCGTCAACAGCTTTTCGCCGCCCAAACTCCCGGCTCAATTTTTCGGTTTCAACCACGGCAGCGCTTTCACTTGGCATTGGGCCGAAAGGTGACACTCTGGCGCGTCCCGTGCAAAACGGGCTAACGTTCGAGGAATCCGCCAACAAATCCAAATGACCGATATCGACGTTCTGCTAACGGAAAATCGAAAGTTCCCACCGTCGCCTGAATTCGCTGACGCGGCGCTTGTCTCGTCTCCCGAGATCTACACGGAAGCCGCAGAAAATCCGGAGGAGTTCTGGGCCGCTCAGGCGAAGCAGCTCGAGTGGATCCAACCGTGGAGCAAAGTCCTCCAATGGGATCCCCCGCACGCAAAGTGGTTCATCGACGGCAAGCTGAACGTCTCGGTGAATTGCGTTGACCGACACGCCAGGGGCGAGAGAAAACACGCGCCGGCGATCATCTGGGAAGGAGAGCCGGGTGACTCGCGGACCCTCACTTACGCGACGCTGCATGCCGAAGTGAACAAGTTTGCGAGCGCCCTCAGGTCGCTCGGCGTCAATCGCGGTGACAGGGTGGCCATCTATCTACCCATGATTCCCGAAGCCGCGATTTCGATGCTCGCGTGCTCGAGAATCGGCGCGATCCACTCCGTCGTGTTCGGAGGATTCTCACCGGAATCTCTCAGCGACCGCATCAACGATTCAGAATGCAAAGTGCTCGTCACGGCCGACGGCGGATTCCGTCGCGGCGGAATCGTGCCTCTCAAGAAGAACTCGGACGTCGCGCTCGAGGAAACACCGTCAATTCAGAAAGTAGTGGTCGTAAAGCGCGATCACGTCGCCGGACCCAACTCGGCCGGGTCAAAGATCGAATGCGAAATGAAGCCGGGACGCGACGTGTGGTATCACGAGCTGATGGAGACAGCCGCAGCTGAATGTGAGCCCGAAGCAATGGATGCCGAGGACGTGCTGTTCATTCTCTATACGTCGGGAACCACGGGGAAGCCGAAGGGAATCGTTCACACTACCGGTGGTTATCTCACCGGCGCGACGACAACCAGCAAGCTCGTATTCGACCTGAAGGACGACGACGTCTTCTGGTGCACCGCCGATGTGGGCTGGGTGACTGGACACACTTATCTCGTTTACGGCCCGCTCTCCAATGGCGCGTCGTGCATGATGTACGAAGGCGCGCCCGACTCGCCAGACAAGGATCGGTTCTGGGAAATTTGCGACCGCCACAAGGTGACAATCCTCTACACGGCACCGACCGCGATTCGCGCGTTCATGAAATGGGGCGATGAATATCCGGCCAAGCACGACCTGTCGAGGCTCCGCCTTCTCGGATCGGTGGGAGAGCCGATTAATCCCGAAGCGTGGATGTGGTATCGCGAGCACATCGGCGGAAATCGATGCCCAATCGTAGATACGTGGTGGCAGACGGAGACGGGCGCCATCGTGATTTCGCCACTCCCCGCCGTGACTGCAACGAAGCCAGGGAGCGCAACAACTGCACTCCCCGGATATACGGCCGAGTTGCTCAACGACAACGCGGAAATAATTCCGGTGGGAGGCGGTTTGCTGGCGTTGACCAAGCCCTGGCCGTCGATGCTTCGCACCATCTGGGGTGACGACCAGCGATACGTAGACACCTATTTCGCACGGTGGCCCGGCAGACTTGATCTCTATTTCCCCGGTGACGGCGCCAAGCGCGATGACGACGGCTTCTTCTGGATTCTTGGTCGCGTAGACGATGTTCTGAACGTCGCCGGTCACCGCATCGGCACGATGGAAGTCGAATCAGCGCTGGTCGAACATCCTGCGGTGGCAGAGGCCGCGGTGGTTGGCAGAGGTCACGACCTGAAAGGCCAGGCGATCGCCGCT
>JBDUEH010000100.1:0-7521 GCA_040002555.1 Gemmatimonadales bacterium
TATTGATGTTGTTGACGAACGAGAAAACGTTCTCGTTGTAGCCGTCGTTGTACTGAAACGCGACTTCGATACCAACGTCATCGCGTTCGGTCTCCATGTATACGACTTCGTTGTGAAGCGGCTTCTTGGCAGAATTGAGGTACTGCACCATCTCGCGCAATCCGCCCTTCGCAACAAACATCTCGACCTTCTCGTGACCTTCGCGCTCGTCGCTGATGTGGATCTCGACGCCCTTGTTCAGGAACGAGAGCTCGCGAAGACGATTGGCCAGGGTGTCGTAGTCGTAGTGAAGCTCGGTAAAGATCTCGGAGTCAGGCTTGAACCACACCTTCGTGCCGGTGTCCTTGAGCGCCACCTTGCTGAGTACCGACAGCTTCGTCCGCGTGTAGCCGCGAACGAAATCCATGAAGTGCTCTTTTCCGTCGCGCTTGACCCACACCTTGAGCTGTTCCGACAACGCGTTCACTACAGAAACGCCAACACCGTGAAGTCCGCCCGACACCTTATAGGTGTTCTTGTCGAACTTTCCGCCGGCGTGAAGCACGGTCATGGCAAGCTCGACACCCGGAATTTTCTCGGTGGGATGAACGTCAACGGGAATCCCGCGACCATCGTCGATAACCGTTATCGAATCGTCGGGATGAACGATGACTTCGATGCGCTTCGCGTGTCCGGCAAGCGCTTCATCAATCGAGTTGTCGACAACCTCGTAAACGAGGTGATGCAGTCCGCGAGACGATGTCGATCCGATGTACATGCCAGGTCGCTTCCGTACGGCCTCGAGGCCCTTGAGAACTTGAATCTGGCCCGCGTCGTAACGCGAATTATCGTCGGTGGAAGGCTTCGCCATGTAGTTGGAAAAGAGCAAAAAGGCAGGACCGAAAACAACCCGAAATCCATGTCCTCGGCAACTTTAATAATCTAACGCCAGCGGCCCTTTTCCGCAACGCAAACATCTTGTTGTAACCTCATGCTAATTAACAACTTAGCGACGCAGCTGGAAACGGATTTTCCGGACCTTCTCGCGCCCCTCCACGCTGTTTAGCGCAGCGAGCAAATCCGGCTCCATCAGCGACAGCTCCGTCATCCAGGAATGCGTCGCTACTGCAACAAAAAGAGTCCCGTCAGGAGTGATCGAAATGGGAGTCGTGATGGCCGCGATCTGAGCCCCTACTGCCTTGGGCCAGTCAACGATCGCTTCCGTCTGCTCCATTCGCTTCGCAAGCCCGCGATGCTTGAGAAATCCACTCAGCACTTCGGCGATTGGAACAGGCTTCCGGCGTTTTTCGTTCACTGACCGAGCACCGACACCACGCCCGCCTTGATCTCGCGTCGCTCAAGCTCCAACAGCTCCGGGGGAATGTCGGTCTCGCGAGGCACAACAAGAATCGTCTGGCCAAGCCCGGCTCCGCGAAGCAGCTCGAGGATGTTGGCCGAGCGATGCACGTCGAGCTCAGCAAATGGATCGTCGAGGAGGAGGATCGGTGAAACTCCGCGCGACTCACGCAACGTGTCTCCCTCGAGCATGCGAAGGGCTATTGCCGCAGTACGCTGTTGCCCCGCCGATCCAAACACTCGCAACTCGCGGCCATCGAGCGTCATCATGAGATCATCGCGATGCGGCCCCGAGTGGGTGATGCCGCGGCGAATGTCATGTCTGCGTTGGCGCTCGAACGCTTCCGACAGTGCGGCAGCAGGGTCGGCTTCTCTGGCAGCGGTACTTGTGTAGGAAATCTTCGCCACGCCGCCTTCCCCGATCGCTGCTGTGAGTCGTGCAAATTCGTCCCGCTTGTCGCTCACCCATTTTGAGCGCTCACACAACAACGTCGCGCCATGCCGCGCAAGGGCCGGTTCCCAAACAGAAACCGCTGAGTCATCGCCTGTCCGCGCCGCATCACGCAGCGCTGCATTTCTTCGGTTGAGCGCGGCTCGATAGTTCTGGAGTGCGGTGAGATACCTCCGCGATGAAAGCGCGAGCACCAGATCGAGAAATCTGCGACGATCGGCGGGAGCTCCGGCGATGAGTTGAATGTCCCGCGGCGAAAACATCACGGACGGCAGCGAGCCAAACGCGTCGCTCAGTCTCGCCGCGACTGATCCGTCCTGTGTTACGCGTTTCTTCTTCCCGGCCGTCTCGAAACCGGCCGACATTTCGTGAACGTCATTGGTTGACGCGCTTGTCGAAACGAAAAACCCCTTTGCGCCAAAGCGGACGAGATCCTGGTCGCGCGCGCCGCGGGAGCTGCGCAGCACCTGCATGTAATAGATGCTTTCCAGAAGATTGGTTTTACCCTGGCCGTTGTCGCCGATAATTGCCAGTCCATTCTGGGGAATGTCGAGGTCGAGGCGGTCAAAATTCCGGAAATCGCGACAGGAGAGTCGTCGCAACCAGACTTGGCCAGGTGTCACCTACCGCTGAAAACGGGCGCTCGCTTCTCCAGAAACGCCTTCATTCCCTCGGTCATATCCTCGGTCGCTGCGAGCAGCCCGAAATGATTGGCCTCGAGCACGAGGCCCTCTTCGAGCGACATCTCGAGACCCCGATCGATCGCTTCAATGCATAGCGCAACAGCAAGTGGGCCGTTCGCGAGAATCGTATTCATCATGTCCGTCGCCGCGCCCATGAGCTCTTCGCCGGCGACGACCTTGTTCACCACCCCAAGGCGATACGCCTCCTGAGCATCGATCATCTCGGCTGTCGTGATCAGTTGAATCGCCCTGCCTTTCCCGATCAGGCGTGCGAGTCTTTGCGTGCCGCCGTAGCCGGGACAGGTGCCGAGCTTCACCTCAGGCTGGCCGAACTTCGCCTTGTCGGACGCGATTCGAATGTGGCAGGCAAGAGCCAGCTCGCAGCCGGCGCCGAGCGCGAAGCCATTGACCGCTGCGATGATTGGTTTCGGTGAGGTCTCGAACCGGCGAAAGACCTCCTGTCCTCCTCGTGCGCGTGCCTTCGCAATCGTTGGAGTCTGGCTCGAGAGCTCGCTGATGTCGGCTCCAGCGACGAACGCTCGTCCCGCGCCAGTTACGATCGCGCCGCCAATGTCATCGCGCGTCCGGATCTGGTCGATTGCCTCGCCGAGCTCCGCGATTGTTGTGTCGTTGAGCGCGTTGAGCTTGTCGGGACGATTGACCGTCAGCGTCGCGATGCGGTTCTCAACCGCGAGAGTCAGGAATTGATAGGACATGGCGCGCGAGTTGAGGTGAGGCGACCGAGGGTGTAATGTACGCGGCCGAGTACTCATCCGCCTACCCGGAGCTGCATGGCTGAAAAATGGATTTGCAGAAAGGGCACAAAGGCAAGCGGATTTCAATATTCGGCGCCTTCTGGCAAGCGCGTTCGAGACAGGAAACTGCTCGAGCGGATCGATCTCTTACGAATTCCGCCCGCCTGGGAGGAAGTCCACATCGCGGTGAATCCACGCGCGTCGATCCAGGTCTGGGGCTTTGACGCCAGAGGCAGGCGACAATATCGCTATCATCCGCGGGCGGTTCAGAAGGGAGAGATGCGGAAGTTCTATCGCGTTGCGCAGATGGGCCGCGATCTTCCGAAGCTGCGAAAGAAGTTCCACGCCGATTTGCGCCGGAGAGATTTTTCAGTGGAGCGCGTTGCGGCGGGAATCGTTCTCCTGATTGGAGAAGCGTTCATCCGCGTTGGAAGCGAGAAATACGAAAAGGAGAACAACACTTTTGGCATCACGACGCTTCGCAAGGCTCACGCGACCATAGAAGGTGACGTTGTGACGTTCGATTTTGTCGGCAAGAGATCGATCCGGCACAGGACTACAGTCGTTAACGCCGCGCTTGCAAGGTTTGTCGAGTCGCTTCTCATGACACCAGGCGTGCGCCTGTTTCGATACCTGCGAGACGGCGAGTGGTTCAACATCGACGCGCGCGATGTCAATGACTACATAGAAGCGGCAATCAATTTCCCCTACACGGCGAAGGACTTTCGTACATGGGGCGGAACGCTGCGAGCTGCAACGGTTCTATCTGAAGTCGGATCCGGAAAGAATGAGAACGGCAGGAAGAAGGACGTGGCACTGACGGTTCGCCTGGTCGCAAGTGAGCTGGGAAACACCCCAACGATCCTTCGAAAGTCGTACGTGCATCCGGCAATCCTGGCGAGATACCTGAAGAATGGCGCGAAAATTCAACTTCCATCCGGTAAAGCGAGGCGGACGTCGCCAACGGCACACACCGCCGATGAGAAGGCGCTGATTGCCTTTCTGAATGAACATGCGCCGGAGCGTCGCAAGGAACGACGTGAAGAGTAGGATGCGGCCATCGTGAAGCACGTCCTCGCTATCGACGCTGGTACAACCGGCATCACTTGCCTCGTCGTGTCGGCCGACGGAAAGATTGTCGGTCGGGGATATCGGGAAATCACGCAGTATTTCCCTGAGCCGGGTTGGGTCGAGCATGACGCGTCGGAGATTTTCGACCGTGCGCTCGCCGCGGTCCGCGATGCGCTTTCTCAAAGCGCTGTGACTCCCGACACGATCGGAATAACAAACCAACGCGAAACCATCGTCGTCTGGGATCGGGAATCGGGAGACCCGCTCGCGCGGGCAATCGTCTGGCAGGACCGCCGAACTGCCGACCGTTGCCGAGCGTTGTCTGATCAAGAGGTCCACATCACGGCAATGACTGGACTTCCGGTCGATCCCTATTTCTCCGCTACGAAACTCGAACTGTTGCTCGCACGAGAAGAGATCGCAACTAAAGTCAAAGCTGGCCGCGTCCTGGCGGGGACAATCGACACTTGGTTGATCTGGAAATTGACTGACGGTGCAGTTCACGCCACCGATCCGACCAACGCATCGCGCACATTGCTCTTCGACATCGACAAGCGCGCGTGGAGCGATGAGCTCTGTGGGATCTTCAACGTTCCGTCAGAAGTGCTTCCTGAAGTGCGGCCGTCAAGCGGGGATTTTGGCATCGCATCAGCCCGGCATTTAGGCTACCCGATTCCAATCAACGGAGTCGCGGGCGACCAACAGGCCGCGTTGTTCGGTCAGGGATGCACGTCTGCGGGTGAAGGGAAGAACACTTACGGCACCGGAGCATTTCTTCTGCTCAATACTGGCGATCGCAGACCGACTCCAGGGGATGGTATCGTCGCAACCGTGGCGTGCGATGCAAAAGGCGCATATGCGTATGCGCTCGAAGGGTCGATCTTCATCGCCGGCGCTGCAATCCAATGGCTTCGCGACGGACTTGGGATCATCGAGAACGCAGCGGATTCAGAGGCGATCGCAAAAAGCCTCAACTCCAACGACGGCGTCTATTTCGTTCCTGCACTCACGGGACTCGGCGCACCACACTGGAATCCCGAGGCGAGGGGAACGATCGTTGGTCTCACGAGAGGGACAACTCGTGCTCATCTGGTTCGCGCCGCTCTCGAATCGATGGCTTACGGCACGGCAGACGTTCTCGACGCAATGCGAGAGCGAAGCGGTGTTACGTTCGAAATGCTCCGCGTTGACGGTGGAGCGAGCGTCAACGGCTGGTTGATGCAGTATCAAGCGGACATCATTGGTGTACCAGTAGAGCGTCCCGGGATTGTAGAGACTACCGCTATGGGCGCGGCTGGACTTGCGGGCATCGCATCAGGTGTATGGAAGGATGCCGCCGACTTCACGGCGGTGGCCAGCCATGTAAGATTCTATCCGCAAATGAACGAAGCCGATCGTTCTCGCCTGCGTGAAGGCTGGAACCGCGCAATTCGTTCAACGCTGTTTTGGGCAAACGACAAACGCTCCGTGGAGGACCATTGACCCGATATTCGACTTTTGCAGGTGTTGCACTCATGATGAGCATTTCGGGCGGCGCTAATGCTCAGGCAACTTTGACTGCGCCAATTGCAACGGGAAAGTTCATGGAACAGCCTGTGACGCTGGTGACATCCACCGGCACTATTTATGGAACGCTGGAGATGCCGGCCACGGCCGGTACCATGCCCGTAGTTCTCATCATCGCCGGCTCGGGCCCAACCGATCGCGATGGAAACTCGCGAGCGCTGCCGGGATCGAACAACAGTTTGAAATACCTCGCCGATGGTTTGGTAGCACATGGAATCGCAAGCGTTCGTTACGACAAGCGCGGGATCGCAGCAAGCGCCGGTGCAATGGGTAAAGAAGAAGATCTGCGGTTCGACATGTACGTTGACGACGCTGCCGGGTGGTTGAAACAGCTCCGCGCCGACAAGCGATTCACAACGGTTTCTGTCGCGGGACACAGTGAGGGATCGTTGATCGGAATGATCGCGGCGCGCCAGGCCGGGGCGGATGGCTACGTCTCGCTCGAGGGCGCTGGCCGCAAGCCGGCTCAGATCATTATCGAGCAGATCACCAATCAGGTTTCTCCCGAGATTGTTGCGACATCCAGGCACATCATGGCCTTGATCGAAGCGGGATCGCCTCCTGACACGACGACCATTCCCCCGATGCTTGCGCCGTTATTTCGCCCGAGCGTCCGCCCTTATCTCGTGTCGTGGTTCAAGTACGATCCGGCCATCGAGATCGCCAAGCTGAAAATTCCGGCGCTGGTAGTGCAGGGAACGACGGACATCCAGACGAGCATGACTGACGCGAAAGCGCTTGCCAATGGATACCCGGCCGCACGATTCCTTCCGATTGACGGAATGAACCACGTCCTGAAAATGGCACCACCTGGAAGAGCGGAGCAGATGCCGGTCTACTCGGACCCGACGATTCCTGTCGTACCGACGCTGATAGACGAAATGTCCGCTTTCGTCAACGGACTCAAGCGAAAGTACTGAGGCGGACGACTCAGTGATCGCGGCGGTGTCGCATCGCATCGCGTTTGTCTTTTGCGTGATCGCGTTTGCATCCGGAATTTGCGACGCCCAAGCCGCGGTCAGCTTCGCGCCGTCATTGGCTCACCCGGTATATACCGTGGTATACCGCTGGGATCGAATCGGTATCAGCGCCGACTCTATCCCCGCGGGCCATCCGCCGGTTGCCGATACATTCCTCGGCTCTGACAAGGTCAAGCACTTCCTTATATCAGGGTTCGTCGAGGCGATCGGGTTCAGCGCGATGCAGTTCGCTGGTGCGCGTCGAGGGAGCTCAATTGCGGTCGCGTCGGTGGCAACGGTGGCGGCCGGCGTCGGCCGGGAGGTGCATGATGGTCGTACAAAAGGCCTCTTCAGCCTTGGTGACCTTGCCTGGGACGCGCTCGGACTCGGTTCCGCTCTGCTTCTCATCGCTCACACCCAGCGCTAGCGCGCCCGCCAGGATGCGCACGCGTCTATATTCCGTGACGTGAAACCTCGCACGAAATTCCTTTTCGGCGGCGTCCTGGTTCTCGGGACTGCCGGCTATTTGATGGCCAGCTCCATCAAGGACACGGCCGTCTATTATTTGACGCCCGGCGAGCTGTCTGCGAAGACGGTTGCCGATCCGACATTCTACGACACCGGCGTGAAAGTCGGCGCCCGCGTGGTTCCCGGTTCCATCAAACGCGAGCCCGGCGGGAAGCAGGTCTCGTTCGCCATGA
>JBDUEH010000101.1:0-7390 GCA_040002555.1 Gemmatimonadales bacterium
CGGCGCAATCCTCGTCTGGACTCGTATCAGATAACGAAAACCTTACGCGCTGACATTCGTGGATCCAGCTATCAACCTTGTGCCGGGTCTTCAAGCCGGAGAGTCGCGCTTGACTTCCAAGTTGCACGGTTACAGCGTCAAGTCTTATCGCACGTACTTGGAGCGCATATGACCACTTGGAGAACGGTTGTTCTGGCTGGCGCCTTATCGGGTGTCATGGTCTCAACGACAACGGCCAAGCCGCTGGCCGCGCAAGGTCTGCCTCAGGTCTCCGGCACAATTGTCGACCAGAACAAGGCGCCTCTCAACGGTGCCGAAGTCACGCTCCGTAGCGCTCACCTGTCCCGGAAGTCGCGCTCCAACGATTCGGGTCGTTTTGAGTTCATCGGTCTTACGGCAGGCTCGGCCACGTTGACCATTCTGCGACTGGGCTACCGTGAACGCACGCTACCAGTGGAGATTGGATCCATAGCCGCGAGCGCGCCGATGCAAATCGATCTGATGCCGGTGCCGACCGATATCGACCCCGTTCTGATTGAAGAGTCGCGAGGCCGGCTGCAGGAATTCGTCGAGCATCGGAAGCAAAGCAAATTCGGTCACTTCTTCGATCAGAACCAGATCCGAGTAAAATCACCGAGATACCTGAGTGATTTGTTCAGAGAGATCCCGGGCGCCACGCTGTCTCCTGCATCGGGAAGTGGCTCGTCGCTAAAGCTGCGCGGTTGCCAGCCGAAGATCTGGCTCGACGGCGTGTTTGCACAGGGCGCGGATATCGATGAGCTGATTCCGCCATCCGAAGTTGGAGGTATCGAGATCTATTCGAGCTGGGCCGGTGTGCCGGCGCAGTACATGGATCGAGAAAACAGAGCTTGTGGAACGGTGCTTATCTGGTCACGACAGGCTTGAGTACCGATCCGCTGACGGTTGACTGAAAAAAAACCCCCGGCTGACTGCCCGGGGGTTTTTGTAATCGGTGTTTCAGTACTAAGGTGGCGGTGCCTGGCCCCTTACGCCGCAACCGTTGAAATACGTTGGCGCCACGGTCGGCTGCTTGTCCCAGTACATGCGAGTGCCGAATACATCAGGACCCTGCACGGCGATCGCAGCATTCACGTTGTCGAGGTTTACCGAGGTTTCGGTGATTGAATACTGAAAGCGACGCGGCACGGTGCTCTGTGTCGCAGCAGGTCCTGGTTGAACAGACATCGGCTGGCACGTGCGTCTCCACTCGTTCCACGCCTGTCCTCCATCCGTGTAGAGCGCGATCCATTTCTGCTGCGCAATCTGCGCGAGTCCGGCATTTCCTCCTTTGTACGCGACAGAGCCCTGGGCCAGGTAGTCGTTGATGGCGGACTCGTCGACGCCCCACTGTTGCATGGACGCGCGTATGCCCGCCTGATAGTGACTGGCGGCCGAGCCCGCGAGTGTCGCCAATCCACGTGCGGCCACTTCTGCTTTTATGAATTCCACTTCCGCGTAGGTCATGATGAAGGACGGGAAGCTGTTGCCGTTCCCTCCATAGAAACCGTACGCCGTGTTGCCGGGATAGAACACGGCTCCAGGCCGCGATGCGGCTGTTATGTACGGGGCTGCATCGGACGCCAGCTGCGCATTCGGTGCTCCCGCGTATATCGTCGGGTCCGCAGGCGTCGGCTGTGCATAAATGGGAATACGCGGATCGTTATTCGCCTTCAACAGATTCATGAGCACAAGCGAGATGCGGTGATCGTCGCGCGTTGAGAAATTCAGCGCCCACGGATTGTTGTAGATCCCGTCGCCCGGCCACACGAGCTCCGCGTTGTCGGAGTTGGACGCAAAGACGCCTGCTGCGCCGGCAAAAGCTGCGTTGAGCTCGGCCCTGGTCGTAGCGGGATCCACGTTCACCAGCTGCAGCGCGTAGCGTGCTCTCAACGAGTTCGAGAAACGCTGCCACTGAACCAGGTTGCCACTGTAAATGGGATCCCCGGAGCCCAGCGAACCCGACCCAGCGCTCATGTCTTTCGTCGCCTTGTCGAGAGTCTTGAACAAGTCCACGTAGATGTCCTTCTGCGCGTCGTACTTCGGAGAAAGACTTCCAGTGCCCACGTCGCCCTTGAGAGCTTCGAAATACGGGACGTTGCCCCACGTGTTGGTGATGTAACCGAATTCCCACGTCCGCATCACAAGCGCGGGACCGTAAACGCCCGCCTGATTCGCAGTTGTCCCCTTCTCTATGACCTTCTGATAATCCTCGAGCTCCTGGATGTACGGATTGTCGAAGTAAGTCTGAGTCGATCCGCCTGTGAGACGCGCGTAGCGGTCCTCATCGGGATACTGCACTTCCGCCAGATGCTGGGTGACGAACTCCGTTCCGCGGAGATCATAATTGGCGCCCAGCCAGAGGTTGACTCCTCGAACTGTGCCGGCGGTAAATAACGACGAAGCCGGAACATCTTCGGGACTGTTCGGGTTGACGTTGAGATTGGTCAGCTTATCAGAGTTGCACGCCACCACCCCAAAACCGAGCGGCAGCACGAGGGCTAATGCCCGCAATTTCATATTTGTCATTGTCGGATTTCCATTACGGAGTGATACGGAAGCTCAGTCCATACGTCCGAGCATTTGGCAGAGCGGCAAATTCGACACCCTGAAAATTCCCGATACTGTACGAGAACTCCGGATCGATGTTCGGAACCTTCGTCCACGTGTGAAGGTTGCGCCCGGTTAACGCAACATTGATCGTGTGCGCATACAGCCGGCTCGCCCACGTTGTCGGAAGATCGAACCCGACGCGTACCTCTCGCAGCTTCACCCAGCTCGCATCGTAGACGTACGGCTCCATCACCGGGAAAATGTTCTGGAAGTACTGCTCGGCCGTAACCGTCGTCGTGTTGGGCTTGCCCGTGTTGACGTCGATGCCGTCGAGAACGATCCCCGGCTTATCCCAATCCTGCTCACGACCCGCCAGCGAGCTCTTCAACACTCCGGAGTATTCACCGAAGAAGTTGGTGATACTCACTATGTTGCCACCGCGGCGCATGTCGAAGAGAGCGTTGAGCGACACACTGCGGTACCGGAATGAATTGTTCCAGCCGCCAGTCCACTTCGGCTGAATGTTGCCGAGTACCTTGCGATCCCCGAGCACGGAAATACCGCCATCGGTGAGAATCTTCCCAGTGGCCGAATCACGCGCGAATCCATAGCCGAATATCGAGCCGTAAGGCTGGCCTTCACGCGCCTCGATATTCGTGTACCAGCTCGATCCGATCACGAAGGTCGTAATGCCAGGAGAGAGAGCGTCGACCATGCTCTTGTTGCGGGAATAGTTGAACGTCGTGTTCCACTCAAATCCGCCCGCAGTACGAATGGGAGTTACACCGAGTAGAAAGTCGATTCCCTTGTTGCTGATCTTTCCAGCGTTGACCGCCTTCGACTGGAAGCCCGAAGTGGGCGACACCGGAATCGTGAAAATCTGGTTGCGCGTTGCCTTGCTATACCAGCTGAAGTCGAGCGTGCTTCTGCCTTCGAACAGGCTCAATTCCACGCCGGCTTCGGTTGCATCCGTCGACTCTGGCTTGAGGTCGGCATTGGCAATGAAGTTCTGCAGCGAGAACTGCGGGAGACCCGAGAACTTGTTCGCCAGTCCACCGTACGTCGTGCGGAGCTGATACGGTGCAGCGTCAGCACCTACACGCGCAGTCGATGCACGAACCTTGAGATAGCTGAGAATCTGATTGTGCAGAGACGGAATTGCGTCGCTCAGAACTGCTGATGCGCTGAGTGACGGGTAGAAATATGAATTGTGTCCCTGCGGCAACGTCGACGACCAGTCATTGCGTGCCGTTCCTTCAAGTGTAAACCAGTTGAAGGCCGTGACAGCAAGGTCACCGTACGCACCGTTGACCTGCCGCCTCGAATCAAACTGTCCAAGCGTCGGAGTGACCGCAGCGTTCGTTACGTTATAGATGCCGGCGACCGAAAGACCTGTCGTTGACGTTGACGTGGAGTTGAATGTTTCCTGGTGCGAGCCAACTCCTGCGGTCGCATTGAAGCTGAGCTTACTGGACAGATCTTTTGACGCGTTAACAGAAAGATCACTCGTGACCTGCCTGCTGTAGTCGTTCAGGAACGTAAACCCGCCGAAGAAGTTCGGGTCGATTCCGTTTCCCTGGATATTCTGCGGAGCGAACCGCTGATTGACATTGAAGCGGTAGACATCCGCTCCTGTTCGCGCAACAGCCGATACCCCGGGAAGCAGCTGATACGTAGCCGACACGCTGCCGAGAATCCGGTCGCGCGTATCCTGGTCGGGATTCTGGTACATCATCCAGAATGGATTGTTGTGGAAGTTGTAGTTCCAGTTGAACTCACGGTTGTCGGGGCCACCATTCGACGCTCCGCCCTTTCCATATTCGCGCAACGCGTTCATGTCTACCTGCCGGCCAAACCACACGAACTGCTCGAGAATTCCGGTGTTGTAGCCGACGCCCGGCCGGTTGAGCGCCGTATTGTGGACGTAATCCAGAGTCCCGTCGGTGGTGAGCTTGTTGCTCACGCGAATGGACCCGTTAATCAGGCCGGTCGTCTTCGAGAACGTATTGTTCGGAATGTACCCCGTGACATTGTCCCGTCCGAGCGAGAGGCGCGCTGTAACACGGTCGCTTCCGCCACTCATCGCAATCGTGTTCGACATCGTATGACCTGTATTAAAAAAACTCGACACGTTGTCGGGATGCGCGACCCATGGCTGCTGCTTGCCAGTGAACTGATCGATCAACCTCCCGTCGAGCTTCGGTCCATAGCTCTGATCGGCGAAATCGTTGACTCCGCCGCCTGCACCATCCAGGAACTGGAATTCACCTTGAGCTCCCTGGCCATAAAGATTCTGATAGGTCGGAAGTATCGACGGGCTATCCCACGAATAGCTCGAGCTGATTTCGGTTCGCACGTGCCCCGCGGTGCTCGATCCCTTTTTCGTACTGATGACGATGACTCCGTTAGCGGCCCGTGATCCGTACAACGCCGCGGCGTTCGGGCCCTTGAGAATCGACATCGTGGCAATGTCGTCCGGGTTGATGTCGGAAATCGCGCTACCATAGTAGTAGCCGCCGTTCGGGTCGCCGCCATGGCCCGCATTGGAGATCGGGACACCGTCCACCACAAACAGCGGCTGATTGCTGCCGGTGATGGAATTCGCGCCGCGGATGATGATGTTGGTAGACCCGCCCTGGGTTCCGGAGCCGGTCACTGTGACGCCGGAAACCTTGCCACCGATCTGGTCGAGAAGGTTCAGCGATTTTGTCTGGTTCAGTTCGTCACTCGAAAGCTGTTGCTGCGCTGTCCCGACGCGGCTCTTTTCACGTTCGATACCGAGCCCGGTGATGACAGTTGCAGTCAGCTCTGCGGCGACGGCCGTAAGGCGGAAATCGGCGACAACGCCATTGCTAGTGAGAGCAACGCTGATCGCGCTGGCCGAGTACCCCAATCGCCGCGCGGTGATTGTCGCTGATTGCCCTGCCACTGCTGCCGGTATTGTGAAGCTGTACCGGCCTTGAGCATCTGTCTGCGCACCGACTTTCATCGATGGTATGCTCACCGACGCCGCGGCCAGCGGCGTCTCCGTGGTTCCCTGTGTGACGCGTCCGCTTATTGTGACTGCCTGCTGTGACAACGCTGCTGCCGGAGCTAGTCCGAGCATGAGCGTGAGAGCAGTCAGTCGTTGACTCAGACTGAACGTTCGCATGCCGCACCCCTTTTTTCGAAACCGCCTGGAAATGTTTTCGCCGTGACAGAATCGGACCACCCGTTCGGCAATCGCGAGTCGGCCGGCAAACTAGAAATGTCAAAAACCTGTTCAAATGTCAAGAAAGTGTAAACCCCTGTCCCTCCAGAGGAGCTCGGAACAAAAAGCCCCCCAGCGACCATGTCGCCGGGGGGCTCTCATTTTTTTTTATCCAATGCATCAAGCCCCCGTTGCCTTCTCAGTCACGATGCGCACGTTGTTGTCGACGACCTGCATGAAGCCGCCTTCGACGTTGAACTGCTTGTCGGCACCAGCTCCGCCGAGCCGCAGTTGACCAGTTCCGAGCAGCGTCATCAACGGCGCGTGACCCTCGAGAATTCCGATCTCACCGTCGAACGCAGGAGCGACGACTGCCGACACCTCGCCCTCGAACATCACGCTTTCCGGCGAGATCACCGAGACTTTCAGCACCCGATCAACCCTGCTCGGCCATCTTGGCTGCGTTCGCGATGACGTCATCGATTCCGCCCGCCATGAAGAACGCCTGCTCCGGAAGATTGTCGAACTCGCCGGCGACCAGTCTCTCGAACGACGAGATGGTGTCTTCAAGCTTGACGTACTTGCCGGGAATATTTGTGAACTGCTCAGCCACAGCGAACGGCTGCGACATGAAACGCTGCAGACGGCGCGCGCGTCCGACAACGAGCTTGTCCTCTTCGGAGAGCTCATCCATTCCGAGAATTGCGATGATGTCCTGGAGTTCCTTGTAGCGCTGCAAAATCCGCTGCACAGAGGTTGCGACGTTGTAGTGACGCTCGCCGAGATACTGCGCATCGAGAATTCGCGACGATGAGGCAAGTGGATCGACGGCGGGATAGATGCCAAGCTCGGTAATCGCTCGCGAAAGAACGACTGTTGCGTCGAGGTGAGCAAAGGCGGTTGCTGGAGCCGGATCGGTGATGTCGTCAGCAGGAACGTAAATCGCCTGCACCGACGTGATCGATCCGGTCTTTGTGGAAGTGATGCGCTCCTGAAGGTCACCCATCTCGGTTGCCAGTGTCGGCTGATAACCCACGGCGCTCGGCATGCGGCCAAGGAGCGCGGACACTTCAGAACCGGCCTGAGTGAAGCGGAAAATGTTGTCGATGAACACGAGCACATCCTGGTTCTCGACGTCGCGGAAATATTCGGCGACGGTAAGTCCCGACAGACCGACGCGGAGACGTGCTCCCGGCGGCTCGTTCATCTGCCCGTAGATGAGCGCGACCTTGTCGAGAATTCCCGCTTCCTTGAACTCGAGGTAGAGATCGTTTCCTTCGCGCGTACGCTCACCGACGCCGCAGAAGACAGACTTTCCGCCGTGCCCCGTTGCGACGTTGTTGATCAACTCCTGAATGATGACCGTCTTGCCAACGCCTGCGCCGCCGAACAATCCAATTTTTCCGCCCTTCACGAACGGAGCAACGAGATCGATGACCTTGATTCCCGTCTCGAAAACTTCCGTCTTCGGTTCTAGGTTGGCGAAATCAGGAGGAGCGCGGTGAATCGCCCAACGCTCTACTTCAGGACCGATCTCGGCGCCGTTGTCTACCGGTTCGCCGAGGACGTTCAGGATGCGTCCGAGCGCTGCGGCTCCGACCGGAACCTTGATCGGCGCGCCGGTGTCGA
>JBDUEH010000102.1:0-7384 GCA_040002555.1 Gemmatimonadales bacterium
GATGCCAGCGCGCACGCAAACGCCTCACTCGTGCGAGCCTTTGAGAACGAGTTTGGAGTGACGCGCGACGAACTGCATCAGAGTTCCGCCATCCGCCTCGGCACGTGGGTCGGCGGCGATCGGGATGGGAATCCTTTCGTGACGCCCATGACGACAATCGCTGCCTCGCGACGCGCGAGTTACGTGATTCTCGGTCGGTATCATAGTTGGGTCGATGAGCTCGTTCGCCGGTTATCACTCTCCGCTCATATTGCACCGCCGTCGGAAGAGCTCGAAGCATCGCTGCAAGCCGATCGTGCGTTGCTGCCCGCTGTATGGGACGCGAATGCGCGCAGAAACGAAGATGAACCGGTTCGGTTGAAGTTGACGTTCATCGCGGCGCGTATTGACGCGACACGCGCAATGGTCGCTTCGCGAGACGCCGGCCACCCGGCCGAACTAACGTCGGCTTACTCTGGTGCCGCAGGGCTGCTCGACGATCTCCTGCTGGTTCACGAATCACTCACGCTCGCCGGAGCGACCCACACGCAGCGAACAGTGCTCAACCCGCTGCTGGCTGCAGTCAGAACGTACGAATTCCACGGAATGATGATGGACGTCCGGGATCACGCTGATTCGCATCGCGCAGCGCTGGAGGAAATCGCAACTGCCGTAGGTCATTCACCATTCGATGAAGAAGGTCTGCGGCAGGAGTTGAAAGGACGACGTCCTCTCATCGGTACGAACGTGGCCTTGTCGGACGCGACGAAGAGGGTCGTGGAAACTTTCGCCGCGATAAGTACGATTCAGGCTGAATCGGGACCCGATGCAGTATCGACGTACATCGTGTCGATGACCCGGAATTCATCCGATCTCCTTCGAGTGCTTTTGCTGGCGCGCGAGGCCGGACTCGTCGATCTAACCGGCGATGTGCCTCGGTCGGCTATCGATGTTGTTCCGCTATTCGAAACTCTTGACGATCTCGAGAACGCGCCCGCCGTAATGGGCGAGCTCATCGCCGATCCTATCTATCGTCGCCAGCTGGTGGCACGGGGAAACAAGCAGGACGTGATGATCGGCTATTCTGACTCCGGAAAAGACGCTGGGATAATTGCATCGTCGTGGGGGCTCTATCGCGGCCAGGAATTGCTCGTCCCGATTTTTCGCGAAGCAGGTGTGACGCTGCGACTCTTCCACGGCCGCGGTGGCAGTGTTGGCCGAGGCGGTGGCTCGCCGGTGTACCGGGCACTGGCTGCACTTCCGCCCGATTCGGTTGACGGCCGAATCAAGATTACCGAACAGGGCGAGATCATCTCTCAACAGTTTGGTCTGCTCCCGATCGCGGAGCGGACCCTCGAAGTAACTCTTTCCGGCGTGTTGCTACAACAATTTACAGACTGGCGTGATGGCGTGAGCGAACCCGATATCGCGCTTTTTCGTAGCACCATTGAAAATCTCTCCGCCCGCTCGGTCGAGTTGTATCGTGCGAATGCTCACGAGAATCCAGCGCTCTTTGAAATGTTCGAGAAGGCGACACCGATAGCCGAGCTCGCGTCGGCCAGATTTGGATCGCGGCCAGCATATCGTCCCGGCGCGTCTGGAGGGATCGACGGTATTCGAGCGATTCCCTGGGTCTTTGGCTGGACGCAAAACCGGCTGATGCTGCCGGGTTGGCTCGGCGTAGGTACATCACTGTCCGAACTCGCTGAGACCCCCGGCGGCCTCGAACTCCTGCAACGGATGGCGAAGCAATGGCCGTTCTTCGACGACCTGCTGGCGAAAATCGAGATGGTCTGCGCAAAGGCAGACGTAGACATCACCCGGGCTTATGTCTCGCGCCTCAGTGGTGATGTCGATCTTCTCGAAAAACTGATTGACGAGTTCAAGCTAACGATCACTACGATTATGAAGATTCGTGGCGCTGATCATCTGCTCGACGACAGCGTCGTGGTTCAGGCAGCGATAGCGCTTCGCAATCCCTACGTCGACGCTCTATCGCTGCTTCAGATCAATCAACTTTTGCGCAAGCGCACAGATCCTCCTCCATCCGAAGAAGAGATGGAAAGAATCGAAAGCGTGCTCGCGACCACGGTGAGCGGTATCGCTCAGGGTCTGCGCAATACGGGCTGATTACTTTGCTTGCTCGAAGATGATGTCGACAGGAATTCCCTTCGTTTTCAGCCGGCCCAAGTCCCGCTGAGTTTCGGCTGAAATCGATCCGTACTGCGTTTGGAATGCGCCGAGTCCATTGTAGTCACCGTCGCCCTGAATGGTGAGAATTTTTGCCGCCAGTGCGTTCATCCCGGCTTCGAATTTCGGAAAATCGACACTGTACTTTCCCGTGGTCGCATTTCTCGAAAACGCACCCTGTTGCTGTAGGAAGTTGAACGCAGCGATGTTCGCGCGGCCATGTGCATCGGCACCGCCAAAGCGCATCGACCGAAAAAGACTCGCGAGGAAGCTGACGTAGTTGCCCTTGATGTTTTCTCCGGGGAGCTGTCCATCCTTGCTGAGCCTTTGCACCAGGTACAAGCCGAGGATGTCTGCCTTGCCCTCTTCGACCGCGCTGTAGCGTTCCTTCAGAGCAATGCGAACCGTTCCCTTTCCGTCGAGCGTGTTCTTGATGCCGAGCCCGTGGGCTACTTCGTGAAACATCGTGTTCTCGAAGAAGGCGTTGAAGTTCAGCAGGGAAAGCTGGTCGTCGGCAACTAATTCAGTCGCAATCGGCATCATGATCTTGTCGAACTTCAGCTGCATGACGTTCTTCAGCTGAAGGCGCCGCGTCCCCTTCTTCAGCTGCACCTCTTCATCGTTCGGAAGATTGATCGCGATCGTCTTCGCGCCCATGTTGGCCTGTCCCGCGTAGTAGACCGCGTCGTAAGCGTTGAGATCGGAATCGGTGCCGGGCTTTTCCTGCTTGTACTTGTCAGGTACCGGCAGACCCTTCTGAAGATTTGGCAGCATGGATGCGTACTTTGCGAGACGCTGACTCCACTGCTTGTCCTTGATCAGCACATAAGCTTCGTTCGCGGCTTTGTAACCGAACAGTCCGTCTTCGTATGTCTCGATCGGGCCAATTACGATATCGAGCGTGTTGTTCTTCATGTCCATCCACGCGAGATCGCTTGGATAGTAATTGTCGTCGAGGAGTGCCTTCGACCGAAGCGTAAGGTACTTCTTGAGACCGGGATCTTCTGCGAGCGCAGCGGCTTCCGACAGTTTCTGCGATGCGATTGTGTTTTCTGCCTTGAACGCTTCGTGATACGGGACGATCTGCAACGAGCCGTCTGTATTCCGTCGGATAAGCGTGTAGAGACCTTTGATCGAGTCTGCGCGCGCCTTGGGACCCTTCGCGATCGCTGCCTCGATCTCGGGTTTCGTGATGTCCTTCGGATAGAGGTTCGCGCCGTCAGGCCGCGGACCAACTTCGGGGACGAACGGAGCGTTGTTATCGAGGCGATCGTACGGACCGTAGTTGACGTCCATGAAACGCCGGACGCCCTCATCACTGACTGACGCCATCACGGAATCGCGGGGGCCGTAGGTCTGCTTCCAGAAGATCGGGTCCATCGTTTTCGCTGCGTCGATCAGGAGCGGCAGCATTTGGCGTTCCTTCGGCGTCAAAGCAGTCGTGTCCGCAGCCAGCTGAACCGACGTGTACTCCGACGTCCGGCGCTGCATGTCGGCAGACTCAGTCGCGGCAGGCTTTGCGGAATCCGCGGGCGAAATCGCCGCCTTGTCGCATGCCGACTGAAAGAGACAGGTCAGAGCTGCGCCAACAGCAAGCAGACGGGTGATTCTCATGCCAGATTCTCCAGTATGCAGTTCATTTGCAAACGTCTTCCTTCGTCAACGATAATCAAAAAGCGTCGTGAGGATATGGATGTCTCACTTTCGCCACAGGAGAATGTGCCCATGAATCAAGCTCTGTCAGTCCGCAGGTCCACTTCAGTTGCCGCGCTGTTGCTGTTACTCGCGTTCTCCGGAGCCCAGGCACAACAGTCTTCTTCGGGTGATCTCGCTGGAATCGTAGTCGGCGACAGCGACAAGCCAGTCGCCGGCGCAACCTTGCACATCGCGCGTCTCGGCGGGGCGAACGCGGCGGACGTCACCAGCGATGCCGCCGGAAAGTTTGTGGTTCGAGGAGTCCCTCCCGGGCTCTATCGATTGACCGCACGCCGCCTCGGCTTTCGTGAGGCACAGCTCACGTCGTTCCGGATCGTCGCTGGGCAGACCGCCAATGTGCGCGTGACACTGACCCAGTCGGCTACGCAACTCTCAACCGTTGAAGTTCGGGTGGGGCCTACAGAGATCAATTCACGATCCACCGAGCTAGCGCAGCAGATCCGCATTGATGACGTGAAACTCGTACCGATGGGGCGAACCGCGACAGATCTCGTCGCGCTCGTACCAGGCGCTACGAAGGATTTCGTCTACGGGGGCGCAGGCGCCGTGGCGAACAACTATCAGCTCGACGGAATCGCGATAAGTCATCCTGGAACCGGCGGTGATTTCTTTGCGCCGAGTATCGACTGGATCGAGGCACTCGAAGTGAAAGGACTTGGCGCAGGAGCGGAGTCCGGCGATTTCCAGGGCGGGATTATCAATGCGATAACGAAGAGTGGATCCAACAAATTTCAGGGTGCATTGCGGGCGAACTACATATCGCCGTCACTTACGTCCACCAACATTCTTCCGAACGAGGAAGGCGCGGAGCAGACAATGCGGCGCGAATTCAGCGGCGAGCTTCGCGGCCCACTCGTCAAGGATCGTCTGCACTACTTCGTTGGCGGAATTCTCGTCGACCACGACGTCCAGGTCCCCGACTTGACCACAATCGATCAGAATGACTTCAGGTCGGTTCAGGAGAATTTCCGCGACGCGCGCGGAATCGCGAAGCTGACATTCCTCCCGTCAGCGCGCGATCGCATTGACGCGCTTGGAAGCTTTACTCGCGGAACTGTCGAGCACGCAGACATCACCGGGCTGGATGATCCATCCGCCTCGACGAAAGTCACTTCCCCGTCAACGGTTTACGAATTCGGTTGGACGCACACCGGCATAACGAGCTCGCTAAACGCGCGCATTGCCGGATTTAACTCCGATGAGTCGCGGCTCGGTTACGCTGGTGATGCTGTTCCGGGAATTCAGGTCTATCGCCTTGGACGCCAGCCCAGGTTTCAGAATTCGCCTTTCAACGAACGACTGAAGCCGACCAGCATCGGCGGAAATCTTACCTACAACAAGGAGACCTCGTTCGCGGGCGCGTCGAACAAGATTGTTGTTGGAGCCGATTATCGCCGCGGGACATTTCGTGAAACCAGAACACGCAACGGCGGGCTCACGTGGTTTCCTTATCCCGACCAGACGACGGGCCTGATCGACGTAACGAACGCCGGGTCGTGGCCTGATGTCGCGAGCGAATGGGGCGGCGAGATTCATCTCAATTCAGATGTCGAGGATGCAGCCGTGTTCGTGCAGGACTATCTTACGCCGATTCCGAACCTCACGATCAGCGAAGGTGTTCGCTGGGGACGATGGACGGGATACCTGACTCCGACTGATACGGCCGGAGGACGATTCCTCGCCGCGCGCGCGCAAGCAGTCGACCCCAGAATTGGAATCTCATGGGACATCAGCGGCCGGAACGATTTTGTCGTCAAGGCGCACTTCGGCCGCTATCACCAGGGAATGAACTCCGTTTTCTTCGACCGGGCGCAAGGCGCGGCCGTCTACAGTAACGAACGGTTCTATTTTCAGGGGCCGCCTCTCACGGACCCCCACCAGGCCTTCACTCCGGCGCAGCGTGATGCGAACCTCAACACATTCACCGGCTTCTCTCCGAATCCTCTCGAGTCAATTCTCAACGAAGCGGCCCGGGTCGAGAACTACAGGCAGCCTTATGTAGACCAGTGGCTACTGAGTGCTGAAAAGAAATTCGGTCCGCGGTGGAAGGCCGAGATCTCGTACGTGAATCGCGTGAACCGCGACATCGTCGGTCTCGTTGACAAGAATCGCGCGTCGAACTACAGCATTTTTCGAAACGTGGCGGTGAAGGATCGCTCAACCAGTTCGACGATCTACGATGAGTTTGGCGGCGACCTCATCCTTCCTGTTGTCTACGTCGCGAACAACGATCTGCGCGATGAGCTGATCCGCCGCCGTGACAACATCCGTCAAATCCCGCCACCGCCCGGCTACACCTTCGCGGACATCAATAAGCTGACGTGGAACCCGGACATCGTCCTCACGACTGTGCCTGGCGCCAGGCGAACCTACGACCAGGCGTCGGTTACCGTACGAACCGAACAGGTCGCCTGGAACGGATCCCTGTCAGTCACTGCGACTCGCCTCGAAGGGACAATCGGTGGAATAACTGGATTTGGAACGACTGGAACAACGTTCTCGGCAGGCTCCGGCGTCAGGCCGAATGAAGGAATCAATCTCGAAGGACGATTGCCCAACGTTCCAGCTTTTGACGTCAAGCTTTGGCTCAGCGGAAATCTGATCTACAATTTCCGCGGCGGCATTTTCGGGACGTACACGCTCGGCGAATACATCACGCCGACTTTTCAGTTCACGCCGAGGTTTCGTCTTCAGGCATCGGACAGGACGTTTTTCGGAGATGAGCTGTTCCACGGCGTGCTCGGACAGTCGATCAACCTCGAAGCACGCGGCGCAAGAAAATACCCGGGACATTCCAACATCGATTTGAGAATCGAGCGCTTGTTTGCGAAATCGTTCTCATTCACCGCAGACTTGTTCAATGCCTTCGCGTCCGACGCAATCGTGGAACGGAATCTCACAGTGAACGATGGCATAACGAATGATCCGACGTCCGTCTTTGGAGCTCCGCGCCGTCGGGTGAACCCCCTGGCCCTGCAGGTTGGCTTGCGCGTGGACTTCTAGAAATTCGTTTACTCACGATGGGTCACTTCTCAGCGCTTCGGCGCGCAGCTGCGTAAGGACATTGACACGCACGCATTGCGCGCCGTAGCGTATTTCATCCCTTCCCCACGCTGATGCCAACAAATCGTCGCGACTTCCTCAAAGCCTCGGCAGCAATTGCCGCGGTCACTGGTGCACGAGCCGCTTTTGGACAACCGGCAGGTGCCGCCTACCTCCCTCAACCTTCATCCGACACGGCTATCGACGACCTCGCGCTCGAGGCGTTGAATGCTGCCCAGGCAGCGGGCGCGACTTACGCTGACGCGCGAATCGGCAGATACCGCCGCCAGTTCGTTGCAACGCGCGAGCACAACGTCACGGGAGTCGCAGACAGCGAGTCCTATGGTATTGGCGTTCGTGCGCTAGCCGGCGGATCGTGGGGCTTTGCCTCCACGAACGTGATGACGAAGGACGGAATCACGAAGGTGGCACAGGAAGCGGTTCGTCTCGCGAAGGC
>JBDUEH010000103.1:0-7348 GCA_040002555.1 Gemmatimonadales bacterium
AAGCCGGTTGCCGACGAGACTCCCGTAGCGGCGCGATGACGTCCGCCGGCGGCGACCCCGCCGACAAGCTTTCACCGTCCGGCATTCCGATGCGGACGGCGTACGGACCATTGGATGCGCAAGTCGACTATCAGTCTGACCTGAACGATCCGGGCAAGTGGCCGTTCACTCGCGGTGTGCAGGCGAGCATGTACCGCGGCCGCCTTTGGACGATGCGCCAGTATGCCGGATTCGGCACTGCCCGCGAAACCAACGAGCGATTCAAACATCTCCTGTCGGCGGGGCAGACTGGACTATCTGTCGCCTTTGATCTCCCCACTCAGATGGGTCTCGATTCCGACTCGCCGCGTTCACTTGGAGAAGTGGGAAGGGCCGGGGTCGCAATCGATAGCGTCGATGACATGCATCAGCTTCTCGACGGATTGCCGCTCGATACTGTTTCTACGTCGATGACGATCAATGCTACTGCCGCCACTCTGCTTGCGATGTACATCGTCGTTGCAGAAGAGCGTGGCATCTCGCGATCGGCGATCAGCGGCACTATCCAGAACGACATACTGAAAGAGTACATCGCGCGCGGCACTTACATCTACCCGCCGGAGCCGAGCCTTCGGTTGATCTCCGAAGTGTTTCGTTTTTGCGCGGAAGAAGTGCCGAACTGGAATCCGATCTCGATTTCGGGCTACCACATTCGCGAAGCGGGCGCGACGGCAGTACAGGAGCTTGCCTTCACGCTCGCGAACACGATTGAATACGTGAAGCGCGCGATTGAGGCAGGGCTTCCGGTTGATTCATTCGCGCCGCGGCTTTCGTTCTTCTTCGCTTCTCACAACGATCTTTTTGAGGAGATCGCGAAGTTCAGGGCGGCGCGACGGATGTACGCTCGTATCATGCGTGAGCGTTTCGGGGCGGCTGACGCGAGCTGCCGGATGCGTTTCCATACGCAGACAGGTGGCGTGACACTTACCGCGCAGCAACCGTTGAACAACGTCGTTCGCGTTACCGTGCAAGCGCTCGCCGCAACTCTTGGCGGAACTCAGTCACTACACACGAACGGATACGATGAAGCACTCGCGCTGCCAACGGAGCAGGCGGCGACACTCGCACTCCGCACTCAGCAGATAATCGGATACGAATCAGGCCTCGCGAATACGGTCGACCCACTCGCAGGGAGTTATTACGTCGAGAGCCTGACGAATGAGCTCGAGGAGCGCGCGATGGACCTGATCGCGAAATCGGATGCGCTTGGCGGATCGGAGGACGCGATCAAGGCTGGATTTTTCCAGGAAGAGATCGCCCGCAGCGCGTACGAGCACCAGCTGAGAGTGGAAAGCGGTGCAACTGTTGTGGTTGGCGTGAACCGTTTCGCCGATGACGAGCCGCCACCGCCAATTCCCGCTCCTGATTTTTCGCGACTGGAACAAGACCAGCGGTCTTCTCTCGCTGCAATGAAGTCCGGCCGCGACAAGAATGGAGTCGAGGACGCTCTCGATGCCATCGGCGCATCCGCGGCTGCGATGGTCGCGGCCAATGACGGGCCGAACATGATGCCGCTCATCGTCGATGCCGTTCGAGCCAGAGCGACCGTTGGCGAAATCGCAGCGGCTCTCGGCGCCCACTGGGGCCACTATGACCCGGGCGCATAACATCGAGGGCATTTCACCGCTGTCCGAGCCGTAAAGCCCGGCTGAGTGTTGGCGAACGGCGAAACCCGCGGTCGTCAGAGTATTGAAGCGGGTTGAGAGGGGGTCCTGCAAGACGTAACTTTGGAGGTTCCTGGCTCCTGATGCCGCCTTTTCGCAATGCCGAATGCCGCTGTACGAATTTCGCTGCCCCAAGGGGCATGATTTTGAAAAATTTTATCGCTCGATAGGAACCGCTTCCGCCGAAGAAAAGTGTCCGGTCTGCGGAGAGATTGGCGTGCGACTCATGTCGGCCGCAGGCCTGGTTTTCAAGGGATCGGGCTTCTACATCACGGACTACGGCAAGGACGGCAAGAAAGCCGAACGTGAGGCGGCATCCGCTGCAAAGACGGCGGCCGACACGGTTGCGAGCAAATCCGAGAGCTCTGACGTCAGCGCGGCGGCTTCCGAATCAAAACCCGCACCGTCGGAAACGGCTCCGCCAAAGCCTGCTGATTCGCCAGCAAAGCCCGCGGCAACCGCTCCCGCTTCCGATTCGAAACCGGCCAAGCCACCTGCGCCGGCAAAAACAAACCCCGGCAAGTCCGCATGACTTCGGAAGATCGAATTCGCGCGGAGCTGGTCGCTGCCGCGCGGGAGATTGGCGCTACCGATCCAATAGAACCGGCTATAACGAGGCCGAGTGATCCGTCGTTCGGAGACTGGTCTACCAATCTCGCGATGACACTTGCACGTCCTCTCAGAAAGCGGCCGGCTGAGATCGCAGGATTGTTGCGGGATCGAATGAACCTCAGCGACGCCGGAGTGCAGAGCGTCGATATCGCCGGACCTGGCTTCATGAACTTTCGGCTCGACCCCGCGCTTGTCGCCGAGGGCGTTCGTGAAGTCATTGCCGGCGGCGAGAGCTTCGGAAAGACGAATGCCGGAAAAGGCGAACCGGTGAATGTCGAATTCGTGTCTGCCAATCCAACGGGACCACTACATGTCGGTCACGGACGACAGGCCGCCCTTGGTGACGCGATCTCGACGCTGCTCGAATGGACGGGGTGGAAAGTCTCGCGTGAGTTCTATTACAACGATGCCGGCGTGCAGATCGAGAATCTCGCCGCCAGCGTCAAGGCGCGCGTGGGCGCGATCGACGGCGGTGAAGCGGCAATCCCCGAAGGCGGCTACCATGGCGAATACATTCGTGAAATCGCCGAGCGGTTTGCGGATGGCGGTGGCGACGCGTCAAACGCGAGCGCGGTTCGTGAGTTTGCCGTAGCCGCGCTCAGAAAAGAGCAGGACCTGGACCTTCAGGCATTTGGCGTAAAGTTCGACACCTATTATCTCGAGTCTTCGCTCTACACCGATGGGCGCGTTGAGAGTATAGTGAAAGCGCTGAACGCAAAAGACATGACGTACGAGTCCGACGGCGCACTGTGGCTCAAGACGAGCCAGTTTGGTGACGACAAGGATCGCGTTATGCGAAAACGTGATGGCACGTACACGTATTTTCTCCCCGACGTTGCGTATCACGTGACGAAATGGGAACGCGGGTTTCATCGCGCGATCGATGTGCAGGGCGCCGATCACCACAGCACGGTAACGCGCGTGCGCGCCGGACTCCAGGCGCTCGACATGGGTGTCACGCCACAGTATCCGGAATACGTTCTGCACCAGATGGTGACGGTAATGAAGAGTGGCGAAGAGGTGAAGATCTCCAAGCGGGCCGGGAGCTACGTCACCGTTCGCGATCTTATCAACGAAGTCGGCGGCGACGCAGTTCGTTTCTTTTTTCTGATGAGAAAGAGTGACTCGCAGCTCGTCTTCGACATCGACGTCGCGCTGAAGCAGTCGGAAGAGAATCCCGTCTACTACGTTCAGATGGCACATGCGCGCATGTGCGGAATCTTCAGGGTTGGCGGTATCGACATGGAATCGTTCAGGGTTGACGAGATCGATATGTCCGTCCTCCGCGAGCCGGAAGAGCTGGAGCTAATCAAGGCGCTCGTTGACTTTCCACAGGTCGTTGCAAACGCGGCGAAGTCACTCGAGCCGCATCGCATCGCGACATACCTCACTGAAACCGCACGTCTTGCTCACCTTTGGTATCACAAGCATCACGTCCTCGGTGAGCCCGACGACATCATGAACGCGCGTCTCGCTCTGGCGCGGGCTGCGCAGAATGTCATCCGCAATGGACTCCGCATACTCGGGATAAGTACTCCCGAGCGCATGTAGCACCGAACTGAAACCAACCAATCCCAATTCAATGTCCGTACTAGTCGTCGGTTCTGTCGCGCTCGACTCCGTCGAAACACCTTTCGGAAAAGCCGATGACGTTCTCGGTGGATCTGCCACGTTCTTCTCTGCGGCCGCGAGCTTGCTCACGCCGGTGCAGCTGGTTGGCGTAGTTGGCAGCGACTATCCCATCGAAAAGCTCAAGCCATTGGAAGCGCGCGGTGTGGATCTCGCAGGCCTCGAGCACGCCGAGGGTCCGTCGTTCCGGTGGCGCGGACGTTATGGCCACGATCTGAACTCAGCCGAGACACTCGAGACACAGCTTGGTGTGTTCTCGCGGTTCAGCCCGAAGATTCCGGATCAGTTTCGCGATGCGCCTTTCGTATTTCTCGGCAACATCGATCCGCGCCTTCAGCTCGACGTACTCCAGCAGGTCAACAAGCCGAAGCTCGTTGCCTGTGACACGATGAATTTCTGGATTCAGAGCCGGCGAACCGACCTCTTGGCACTCCTCGAGCATGTCGATCTCGTGACCCTGAACGACGGGGAAGCGCGGCAGCTCACAGAAAAAGTGAATCTCGTTCAGGCCGCGAAGTGGATCATGGACATCGGCCCGAAGACAGTGATCATCAAGAAGGGCGAGCACGGTGCGTTCATGTTCACGGGCAACAATATTTTCTTCGCACCTGCATTTCCGCTCGAAAGCGTGTTCGATCCAACAGGCGCAGGAGACTCGTTCGCCGGCGGATTCATCGGCTATCTCGCCCGCACCGGCGACCTCAGTGAAGCAAATATGCGCCGAGCGGTGATGTACGGGTCAGCGATGGGATCGTTTGCTGTCGAGAAATTCTCGACGGAAAGACTGATGACGCTTACCCGCAGCGAGCTCGACACCCGCGTTCGCGAGTTAAGGCACCTTGTCGCGTTCGAAGAGGAAATGCCCGCTTGAGCGAAGACGCCCGCCACTACCGCAGTGCGGGCGTTGACCTGCGTGCTTCGGAAGATGCGAAGTCGCGCATAGCATCTCTGGTCTCGTCCACTGCTACTTTCGGTTCGCTCGGAAAGTTCGGCGGGTTTGGCGGAATGTTCAAAGTGCCGCCCGGAATGCGATCGCCGGTTCTTGTCTCGAGCGCCGACGGAGTTGGGACGAAGCTGAAAGTTGCGATCGAGACGGGTCGTAACGATTCGGTCGGCCACGACCTGGTGAACCACTGCGTCAACGACATCCTCGTTCAGGGCGCGATGCCGTTGTTCTTTCTCGACTACGTGGCGTTCGGTGTTCTCGATCCAGTTGTTGTCGAAGCGGTGGTGAAGGGAATCGCCGCCGGTTGTCGTGAGAACGAATGCGCATTGGTTGGCGGAGAGACAGCCGAAATGCCCGGCTTGTACAATCCGCCCGATTACGATCTTGCCGGATTCATCGTCGGCGCTGTCGAAGAAGATGAAATTCCCGGGCCCGCGCGCGTGAAGTCAGGCGACGTACTCATTGGACTCGAAAGTTCTGGACTTCACACGAATGGATATTCGCTCGCCAGAAAAATCGTGCGGGATGACATGAAACTCGGCTACGACGATGCTTATCCGGGAATGGATGTCCCCGTAAGCGACGCGCTGCTTTCGATTCATCGCTCATACCTGGCGGCGTTGAAACCGTCGCTGCCCAAAATCCATGCGATGGCGCACATAACCGGCGGTGGCTTGCCCGGGAATCTCGATCGCAGCCTGTCAGACAGTCTCGACGCCATGGTTGATTCGGCGACCTGGGAGATTCCTCCGGTATTTACCGCGCTTGAAGGTGCGGGCGGGATTCCCCGTGAAGAGATGTACCGCGTATTCAACATGGGCGTTGGCATGGTGGTAATCGCCGCGCGGGATGATGTAGACGCGATCATCGGGAACGCGCGAGTTGCCGGCGTTACCGCTTGGGCGATGGGCGAAATCCAGAGCGGGAGCGGCAACGTCGTCATCGACTGAGGAAGTTCGCGATGGAGCGGCGATGGACAACGCGCGCATGCGCTATGTCATTGAAACTCTTGCGCCGCGCGGTTGGGGCCAGACGTCTCCGAATCCACTTGTCGGCGCCCTGGTAACCAATGGCGGTGAGATTCTCGGCGAGGGTCACCATGCGCAGTTCGGCGGACCTCATGCGGAAATCGTCGCACTTCGCAACGCTGGTGATGCCGCGCGAGGCGCAACGATGTACGTCAACCTCGAGCCGTGCAATCATCAAGGCAAGACTCCCCCATGCACCGATGCCATCATCGCTGCTGGCATCGCAAGAGTAGTGGTCGCGATTCCCGATCCAAATCCGGAAGCAAGTGGTGGCGCCGAGAAACTTCGCGATGCAGGCATTGAGGTAGAATTTGGAGTTTGCACGGCAGATGCGTGGGAGTTGAACGCTCCGTTCATGAGCTCGTTCGCATCTGACCGACCTTGGGTAACGCTCAAGCTCGCGGTGTCGCTCGACGGTTCTATTGCTCCGGCCGACAGAAAACCGACGATCGTGACGGGAGATTTGTCGAGAACGCGAGTCCAGAAAATGCGAGCGGGAAACGACGCGATCGCGGTTGGAGCCGCGACTGCGGCCGCAGATGATCCACAATTGACTGCGAGGTATGATCCGCCGCCCCGCGTCCCGCCGACTCGCATTGTGTTTGACCGATCGGCTCGGCTTTCATCTCAAAGCCGATTGGCCCAGACCGCGCGAGAAGCTCCCGTTTTGATCGTTACCGGCGAGACAACTCAGCTTCCGGCAGTCCTTGCTGGACTCGGCGTCCGGTCGCTTGCGGCACACGACCTCGACGATGCGTTGAGAAAACTGAAATTCACTGGCATCAATTCGCTGATGGTGGAAGGTGGTGCCGGACTGGCAGCCTCCTTCCTGGGCTCCGGGTTCGTCGATCGTCTCGTAATTTTCCAGGCGCCGATCATTCTCGGGAATGGCTCGCTCAATGCATTCTCGGGTATCGCGGCGCAGCCGATCGAAGAAGCGCCACGTTTCCGCGTCATCCGGAGCGAACCTATCGGGGATGACATCATGACCACATATGCAATCGAGACACTGAGTGTTTACAGGATTAATTGACTCCGTCGGCGACATCACTGTCGTCAAGCAAACGTCTGCGGGCGTCGAAATAACGGTCGGTTGTCGGTATCACGATCTGGTTGAGGGCGAGAGCATCGCCATCAACGGGACATGTCTCACTGTCCGCGAGTTTGGCGATGGATGGTTCAGCGTCGGAGCCGTAGTCACGACGACGGGGAGAACAACCATCGCAGACTGGAAGCCCGGCCGACGCGTGAACATCGAGCGAGCCATGCGTGCTGATGGCCGGCTTGGCGGCCACATCGTCCAAGGTCACGTAGACGCCGTCGCGAACGTGACGGGATCCGCGCAGGTTGGAGACGCTTTCCTAATCGATATCGAGCTGCCCATGGGGTTGTCGGAGACACTTGTTCTCCGCGGGTCCGTGACCATCGAC
>JBDUEH010000104.1:0-7344 GCA_040002555.1 Gemmatimonadales bacterium
AAAGCCGCTGCCGATGGAGCCGTTCGATCTGAGCGAGTGGTCGCGCGCCCGCGTCAACATCGATTATCACGTGGCCTTCGACGCGAACTTCTACAGCGTGCCGTACAACCTGGTGCACGAGGTGGTGGAGATTCGCTCGACGCCCACCATCGTCGAGATCCTGCACAAAGGCACGCGCGTGGCGTCGCATCTGCGCAGCCGCGAGCGCGGCAAACCCGTCACCCAGGACGAGCATCGTCCCAAGAGTCATCGCGAGCACCTGGAGTGGACGCCCTCGCGCATGGTGCACTGGGCGGAATCGATTGGTCCGCACACGGCGCGATTGTTCGAGCGAATCATGGCCGACAAGCCGCATCCGGAGATGGGTTATCGCGGTTGTCTGGGCATCATCCGGCTGGCGCAGAAGTACTCGGCGCAGCGTGTGGAGGCCGCTTCGGAGCGTGCGTTGCTCACCGGAGCGTGCCGCTACAAGAGCGTCCAATCGATTTTGAAGAACTCGTTGGACCGCATTGCGCCGTCGTTATCAACCACGTCACCGCCGCCGTCATCCACTCCGCCACATGACAACATCCGCGGCTCGGAATACTTCGAATAGGAGACGACAATGCTACAAGAACCGATGATGGAAAAACTGACTGCCATGCGTCTGCTGGGTATGCTGGAGTCTCTCAAAACGCAGGAGCAAGATCCGGCTTCGCGTGAGCTAAGCTTCCTGGAACGGCTTGGCCTGCTGGTGGATCAGCAATGGAACTGGCGCGAGAATCAAGCTCTCGCGCGGCGCTTGCACGCGGCCAAGCTGAAGGGCGCCGCTGTCGAAGACATCGACTATCGCACTGCGCGCGGGCTGGATAAAAGCGTGATCCGGGCTCTGGCGCAGAGGTCGGCCTGGGCCGCGCAACACGAAAACATTTTCGTGCTCGGGCCCACCGGCGTCGGCAAGAGCTTCGTGGCGTGCGCGCTCGCGCAGAAGGCGTGCCGCGATGGCTACTCCGCGCTCTACCTGCGCGCACCCGCGTTGTTTCGCGATCTGGCCATCGCGCGAGCCGACGGCAGTCTGCGGAGTGTGCTGATGCGGCTCGGCCGTATCGACGTGCTGGTGATCGACGACTGGGCCATGGCTCCGCTGGCCGAAACCGAGCGTCGCGACTTCTGGGAAATCTGCGAGGATCGCTATCAAACCCGCTCCACCATCCTGACTTCGCAGTTGCCGGTTGCGCGCTGGCACGAACAGATCGGCGATCCCACCGCCGCCGACGGCATCCTCGACCGCCTGGTTCACAACGCGCACCGCATCGAAATGCGCGGCGATTCCATGCGCAAAAAACGTGGCACGCAGGCGTCGAGCTAACGCTCGCCGGTGAATGTGTGCTGAGGCGGGGACAAGGGCTGCCGCCCCTTTCCCCGCACCCCTTATAGTTCTCTCAGCGAGAGATATTCGGTCTGAAGATTTTCACAGTCATCGCCGGCGCGGCGGCTGTGGAAAACGCTGCGGTTGCCATGCTCGTTCGCAATCTGGCATGGTGTTTCCCGTAGTGCGAGCGTCCCGCCGTTACGAATCCGCACCCCAGACACGCGATGACCCGAGAAAGAGTTCCGAGCGGCGGGATGCTTTGCTTCTCAAACGAATACTCAGATGTCGTCTGGGCAACCAGACTCTGCTATAAGGCCTTCGCGGAAGCAAAGCAGCTTGGGTGGGATCGAAAGGCGAAAGGACGAAACGAATGACAGAGGGAACCGTGATGGAATTCGCCGCCTGGATTGGGATCGATTGGGCGGACAAGAAACACAGATGGGCGATGCGTATCCACGGAGAGGCGCGCGTCCAACAGGGGGATTTGGAAAGCACACCGGAAGCCGTGGAGCAATTCTTCTTGGGCCTTGCCGCTCGGTTTCCAGACCGGCGCGTCGCGGTTGCATTGGAGCAGAGCCGCGGGGCACTCCGGTTCATGCTTGGCAAGTATGAGCATCTGCTACTGTACCCGATTCATCCCAACACGCTGGATCATTACCGCAAGAGTTTTTATCCCTCAGGGGCGAAGAGTGATCCTGGTGATGCTGCCCTGATTCTGGACCTGCTACTGAAGCACCCGGAACGACTGCGACCTTTTCATCCGGACACCGTGGAGACGCGCACGCTTCAGTTTCTTGTAGAAGCTCGGCGCGAGGCAGTGGACGATCGAACACGTTACGTCAATCGGTTGACAGCCCAGCTGAAGATGTTTTTCCCACAGTTACTGGAGTGGTTCGACAACGTCGATTCGGTGATAGTGAACCAACTTCTACGAAAGTGGCCCACGCTGGAGCAGCTGCAACAAGCCAAGCAAATCAGAGTGGCGGAGTTTCTTCGGAAACATCGTGTGCCAGACGCTCGCGTGGAAATCCTGCAACAGGCCATCGAGACGTCTATCCCCGCCACGAAGGATTGCGCCGTCATTGAAGTGAGCGTGTTAATCGTAAAGCGGTTGGTGCTCCAGCTTGAGGCCTTACGCGAGGCGATTAAGGAGCACGATGAACAGATCGCGTCTCGAACGGCATCCCATCCTGATGTCAGCATCTTTTCCTCTTTGCCAGGCGCCGGACCCGTAATGGTGCCGCGTTTGATCGCGGCCTTCGGGACCCAACGTCAGCGTTACGCTACAGCTTCTGAGATCCAGTGCTACAGCGGTATCGCGCCGGTGACGGAGAGCAGCGGCAAACAAAAATGGATTCATTGGCGTTGGGCTTGTCCGAAGTTCCTGCGTCAGACTTTCCACGAATGGGCCTGGCTGTCGACACGGAAATCGGAATGGGCGCGTGCTTTTTACAGCCAGCAGCGGGACAAAGGAAAATCGCACCATGGCGCCGTCCGAGCTTTGGCATTCAAATGGCTCCGCATTGTTTTTCGTTGTTGGCAGGAACATCTGCCTTACGATGAAGCCCGCTACACTCAGGCGGTTCACAGACGTGCCGCTTCGAGTCCAGTGGAAATCCGGTTGAAAAACCTGTCCTGTGGCCCGCAAAAACTCCATCCGAGCTTCCGTACCCTTTGAAACCCCTGTAGAATGCTGACTTGGTAACTCTCATTCGACTATTCTTCTTTAGCCGTGCGGCACTCCTTGCCGAAAATCTGTTCCTCCGGAAGCAGCTTTCGCTGTTCAAGGAACGCCAGGTCAAACCTCATCGAACTACGGCCTACTATCGGCTGGCCATGGTTACGGTATCTCGGCTATTCGAGTGGCGCGGTGCTTTAATGGTCGTTAAACCCGGGACCTTCATCAAATGGCATCGCGAAGCCTTTCGCATATTCGGGAAATTCAAATCACGCAAGGTTGGACGTCCGGCGCTACCCAGAGACTTGCGGAACCTGATCCTTCGGATGGCAAGGGAAAATTCGACGTGGGGCGAAGAGCGGATCGCAGACGAGCTGATGCTGAAGTTGGGAATCAAGGTCTCGCCGAGGTCCGTGAGCAAATATATAAGGATGAGCCGACCTCGTGGTGGCACCCATGGGCAACGATGGTCGAGTTTCGTTCGCAATCATGCCAGGGAAATCGTTGCTTGCGACTTTTTCGCCACTGTGACGGCATCATTTCAGGTCACTTATGTGTTCGTCGCGATGGAGATTGGCTCAAGAAGAATCCTACACATGAATGTTACCGCTCATCCGCCACATGAATGTTACCGCTCATCCGCCACATGAATGTTACCGCTCATCCGTCTGCGGAATGGACCATCCAGCAGATGCGCGAACTCACAGCATTCGATCATCCTTATAAGTCCCTGATTCATGACCGCGATTCGATCTTTTCCGCACAGGTCGATCAGACTCTAAGAGACGCTGGGGTTCGTGTGCTGAAGCCGCCAGTTCGGTCGCCAACGGCGAACGCTTATTGTGAACGGCTCATTGGTACGATTCGGCGAGACTGTCTTGGCTACTTCATCCCTATCAATGAGCGACATCTGCGCCGAACGGTGAAAGAGTTCGCAGTGCACTACAACCGCGGCCGACCTCACTCATCGTTAGGACCTGGAATTCCGGAATCATCGCAGGCCGAGATTCCGGCACGGTTGCGAACACACCAGCTACCCGAGGGTCATCGCGTTATGTCGATACCGGTTCTCGGCGGTCTGCATCACGAATATGGATTGCAAAAGACTGCTGCATAATGCGGATTGATTTACTGCGGAGGACAGGACCGCCAGGATGTTAGACAGCCACTAACCGCGCGACCTCGCGCCAGAGGCAGCGTCAGCATCAAAGTTGCCACCCAGGGTGGCACTCAGCCGCGATCGGTAAACCTTCATGCGGCTCTTGCCGTGGTAATCGACTAAACCTAACTTCCGGAACCGGTTCATGAAGTAGCTGACTCGGGAGCGGGTGGTCCCCACGATTTCCGCCAGTGTCTCCTGATTGATTGGTGTTATCTCGGCAAGAGGCGCCTCTGCCTCCGCCTCCATATCCGCAAGTCGTAGTAGGGTGCGGGCCAGCCTTTTCTCGCACGAATTAAGGAGATGGTCGACCAGAGCTTCCTCAATTCGAATATTGCGTTCAATCAGGTATTGAAGGAACAGCCGGGAAAATGCGGGGTCCGAGTCGAGCAGCCGAGCCCACTCCGATTTTTCGATTCTTATGATGAAGCACTCGGACATAGCGGTCGCGCTGCAAGCGCGATGCGTCTGCCCGGCAAGACAGGCTTCACCAAAGAATTCGCCTTTGCCCAGCAGTGCCGTTACGGCGTCTTTGCCTTGCATGCTGACGACATTCAACCTGAGCCATCCCCGCCGGATATAGTAGGCTGCTTCCGCGACATCCCCTTGTTTGAAAATCTTCTGATCTTTAAAATATTGATGACCAATATTTTCGCGAATGTGCTTTGATAGGCAATTAGCCAGCAGTAACGTCCCACGGACGCTTACCGCTTGATAGCGATTTGGCTCGGGTACCTGGGTAAAACCATTCACAACGACTTCTGACCCAGCATGCGCACATCCACAGTCTTTGCTTAGGCCGATCTGGTGTATTTAGAAATAGATGCGTGGCTTCGCGGACGACGGCCGCCCGGCTTCGCACGGCAATATACAGTCACCTGACTTCGGGCCGTCAAACAGCAATGACACCGGGGACGACGAAGTTCTCATTCGTTGTTTCTTCGTTAATCCAGCGCTCACGGCACGACTGAATAACTCTCAGTTTATTGTTTAAGGATTAATCCTATATCGCGAATCGTTGAAAACACTTTAGGAGTCCGGGTACCCAGAAATGCGCTAGATAGCCGATCTTCAATGACATGAAAGCCGTTTCAGTACTTTGGGTCTTAGTACTTGGTGTCGTAAATGTTGAGCACTTTCGAGCAGAACCGGACGCGTTAGGGTTCTATATTCGCTGCGTACCCGTCAGCATCTGGAGCGCAGATTGTAAAGCGCGGTCCAGCCGCATCACCGAACTTGACGTCCGCGTGTTTAAACAGATTTATCCACTCTGAAAGGTTGTTCTCCATGCAAACTCAATCCGGAGCAAGATCATTCGTTCTTACCTCCTTCTTTCTCTTGACTTCGCACGTGGCATTCGGCGCCAGTAGTTTTCTGGCCGCAGCCACCAGTTTTGCCGTCCTGGGAGCTTCGACGGTAACCAATGTCGGAGCCACCACGTTGAATGGAGATCTCGGCCTCTGGCCTGGGACTTCAATCACCGGACTGGGAACCATCGTCTTGACGGGCGCCCTGCATATCAACGACGCGACAGCGATGCAAGCCGAGTCGGATGCTGCCAATGCCTACAACACATTGATGCTGATGGCGTTCACGCAGAATCTAACAGGTCAGGATCTGGGGACGGTGGGACCCCTCACTCCCGGTATCTATCATTTTGATACCGCAGCCCAACTTACCGGAAGTCTCGTGCTGAATGCGCAGAACAATCCGAATGCATTGTTCGTGTTTCAAATCGGGTCCGCGCTGACCACCGCTACCGCGGCGAGTGTTCAAGTGATTAATGGAAGTGCGAATACCGGAGTCTACTGGCAGTTGGGAAGCTCCGCCACACTGGGTACGGCGACAAGTTTTGCTGGAAATATCCTGGCGCATGACAGCATTACTCTGGTCACGTCAGCCAGCATCGTTTGCGGCCGTGCTATTGCTTTGAATGCGGCGGTGACACTGGACACCAACGTCATTTCGAACAATTGCGGCAGCAACATACTCCGGAACGATTTCGGGAGTTCCGGTTTCAGCGGCGGCTTTGCGGCTAACTCCACGCCCGAACCCGGCACTTACGCGATGATGGGCTTCGCATTAGCTGGATTGGCGGGCTTCCGTCGCGTATTGAATAGAAAGCGCTAGCAATGCGAGACTCCTTCAGACTGGCGGGGGCGATTGTCCAGCCCGGTAGCCGCGACCCGCAGTTACCTTTGGACGCGTCGGAGTACTCGCGGCGCAAACGCCGGGTGCTGTTCCAAATAGGCCTGGCGGCATTGGCGGCCCTGTTATGCACGGGGTACGTCTACAACCGGTCCCTGGATCCGATCCGCGCCGAGGACTCCTTCGACGCCGGGAGGCGCCAGGTTGTCAACACGCGCTATCAGCAAGCCCTGATGTCGCTGGACCGGGCGATCCAGCTGCGCACCGGATTTGCGGAAGCGATCCTATTACGAGCCTCAGTGCAGAGCGCCTTGAATAAGCCGGAACTGGCGATTCCGGATTTGAATGAAGCGATACGGCTGCGGCCCAATGATCCGGAACCCTATCTCCATCGCGCCGGAGTGCATCTGATTCTGCAACAATTCCGGGAGGCGATCGTGGATTGTGAGCGCGCGATCGCTCTGGATTCAGCTCTGGACCGCGGGTACAACCTGCGGGGCATCGCGTTACGGGAGTTAGGTCAGCGCCAGCAGTCCCTGGACGATTTGAACAGGGCCGTCGCGCTGCGCCCGGACATGGATAATTTATACCAGCGTGCCTCCGCGTATCAGGAATTGGGCCAGCATGCTTCCGCTATTACCGATTTCAGCCGCGTGATTCACTTCTCGCCAACCAATTCGCAGGTATATTTTGCTCGTGCGAAATCCTATCGGGAACTCGGCGATGGCCCCGCAGCGGACCGGGATCATCGCATGGGCAGGATGATAGACAGCCACTAACCGCGCCTCGCGCTCAAAGAAGCGGTCCATCGCATCCAGAATGGGTTACGCTTCGGTCAGCGTATAGATCTCCGCACGCAGGCCCGCGCCGTTCTGCACGCCTTTCGTGACGTAGGTAGCGAATCGCTTCATCTTGCCGACATTGTCCGGAGTGCCGCATTCGGAGTCGCAACAATAAAGATTGAGAGAATTCGGCGACCTGTTGCACTATGCTGCTGGGGCCGCACTC
>JBDUEH010000105.1:0-7337 GCA_040002555.1 Gemmatimonadales bacterium
CATCCGACGCGTGCATCGTCATGGAACAGGGCGTTGACGGAATTCTGATGAACACGGGAATTGCGGCCGCTTCCGATCCACTCCGCATGGCGACTGCAATGCGCATGGCGGTCGAGTCGGGGAGACTCGCTTACCTCGCCGGTCGGATGCCACGTCGCGAGACGGCTGTGCCGTCGTCACCCGTAACGGGGATGCTCGAATGATGTCGCAGGAAGGCGCGCTTCAGGTCGCAATCGGCGGAGTTACAGCGCATCGCGTTGTCGCGGCCGGCATCTGCGCGGACATCCGCGATGGTGAGATGCTCGACGGGGCTTTCGATCGCCGAGCAGCGAATCTCGACGCGCGGGATCGCCGCTGGCTGCGCGAGCTCATGTACGGAATGCTGCGCCAGCGCGGTACGATCGACGCGCAACTCGAAGAAAGAGTTCGCGGCGGTCTGGCACGCATCGATCCCGACTTGCTCGATTTGATGCGGCTCGGTGTTTACCAGCTTCTCCATATGGGTAGCGTGCCTGCGTACGCCGCCATCGCCCAGACTGTCGAACTGGCGAAAATCAGGCACGGCATTGGCGCGAGCAGATTGATGAACGCCGTTTTGCGGCGAGTCGATCGCGAGAGAAGTGAGCTGACGGTTCCCCGAACCGGCGACATGCTTGACGACCTCGCGATCAAGTTCTCGCATCCGCGGTGGCTGATCGCTCGCTGGCTTGCACGTTGGGGCGAGGAAGCGACGTCGGTCTTGATGATGAAGAACAACGCCGAGGCACCGGTCGTGATTCGGCCATTCGGAATCGTGCGTGAGCAGCTCGAGGCGATGCTTGAAGGATCGGGTGTAGACGTTGAAGATGCACCGCTGGTTCGTGACAGCATTCAGATCAGCGGAATGATTTCGCTCACTGACCTTGGCGCCTTTCGCCAGGGACTGTTCTTCGTTCAGGATCCCGGCTCGACGCTCGTCACCCAATACGCCGCAATCCCGGCCGATTCGTTCGTTGCCGATCTTTGTGCGGCACCGGGCGGAAAGTCGCTGGAGTTCTCACGGACCGCGAAAACGGTGCTTGCGGTGGACAAGTCGGAACACCGCCTTGCCAGAATGCTCGACAATCGGGCGCGACTCGAAGCGCACAATCTGTTCGTTGCCGTCGGGGATGCGCGCATGCCCGTCGTTCGCGACGCAGACGTAGTGCTGATCGACGTTCCATGTACTGGCACCGGGACCTTCAGGCGTCATCCTGACGCCCGCTGGCGTCTCAGGATTTCCGACTTGTCGGTAATGTCAGCGCTTCAGGGCACAATCCTTCGCGCGGCCGCAAAGGTCGTCCGTCCCGGCGGATTGCTCATCTACAGCACGTGCTCGCTCGAGCCTGAAGAAAACGAGCTCCGGGTCGAAGCGTTCCTGAAGTCAAATACGGAATGGTCGCTCGAACCTCCGCCCGCCGGCTCGGTTCCTCCGGAGACGATAGACATGGGCTACCTCCGCGTCCTTCCGCAGCTTCACGGCAGCGATGGAGCGTTTGCCGCGCGTTTGCGCAGGAGCCAGTAGGTGAACGCTCGCACCCTCTCGAGGCGTGCGTTTCCCTATCTCATTGTTGGTGTCGGCGGGTTCCTGATCGCCTATCTCGTCCTTTTTTTCTTTGCATTTCCGAATGACGTGCTACCGGATAATGGTCGAATACCACGAGTGGTTGGCATGACCTACGACGCAGCGTCGAGCGCGCTGGAGAAGGCAGGCTTTCACGCCCTGCGGGGACAGACGCGTTTTCACAAGACCATTCCTGAGGACATCATCCTCGAACAGGATCCACCAGCAGGCAGCGTTCAGAAGCGACGTGCCGATGTGACGCTCGCCATCAGCGGCGGACAAGCGACAGCGACCGTTCCTGAAGTAGCAGGTTCAGCGCAGCAGCAGGCTCAGATCGCAATCGAAAATGCGGGATTTACATTCGGCACGATCAGTCAGCAGACAAGCAACCTGGCGCGAGGCGCCGTGATCAGCAGCGTCCCGCCCGCCGGTACAACAACTCAACTTCCGGCGACGGTCAGCATCATCCTGAGTCAGGGGCCATCAACGATTCAGATACCCGATCTCACAGGACGCACTCTTCCCGACGCTCGCTCCACGCTCGAACAGCTCGGCCTTCACCTCGGCTCAACCAGCCGAGACACCAGCTCGTTCACGCCTGAGAACACGATCCTCGGGCAGGCCCCCTTACCAGGCGCGACCGTCTCGGCTGGAGCAAGTGTGAATTTGCGAATCTCACGATTCCCTCCTCCGCCGAGAGCTCCGTCAATGGACACCTCACGCACTGACTCGTTGCAAAAGTCGCCGGGAATCACGCGATGAATGCGAGAATTGCCCCGTCGATTCTGAGCGCCGACTTCGGTCGTCTCGCCGACGATATCGCGATGTGTGTTGACGGCGGCGCCGACCTGATTCACCTCGACGTGATGGACGGACGGTTCGTTCCAAACATCACATTCGGAGAGAAGGTCATCGCTACCGTCAGGAGGCTGACATCGCTTCCGCTTGACGTGCACATGATGGTGCGCGAGCCCGAAAAATATTTCGACAGCTTTGCCGGAGCAGGCGCGAACGGAATGACTGTCCATGTCGAAGTTGCGCCTCATCTGCAGCGGCAGCTCGCGCGAATTCGGGAGCTTGGTTGCTGGGCCGGAGCAGCGATCAATCCAGGCACCTCGCTCGTTACCGTCCGCGAAGCGGTGGCTGACGTCGACCTGCTTTTGGTCATGAGCGTGAATCCGGGGTTTGGCGGACAGGAGTTCATCCCTGCTACCCTCGACAAGATCGCGCGCGCCCGGCATATGCTCGACGAGTTTCACAGCCGAGCAGCGCTCGAAGTCGACGGCGGTATCTCGCGCCAGACCATCGCGAATGTTTGGCGAGCCGGTGCGGACACGTTTGTTGCCGGCAATGCTATCTTCACCGCGAAGAAACCTCAGGGGGAGATCGGCACCCTCCGCAAACTCTGCACAGTATCAGTATGACGAGCAGGAGACAGATGGGCGTCGTCGCGAGCGTCTTGATTCTCGTCGCGGTCCTCGTCGCCGCAGGGCGCTTCTTCCTCGCGAACGAGCTCGCTCCGGTTGGACTCGGCGCGAAGGCGCCGAACTTCACCGCGACGACCCTCGACTCGATTCCAGTCAAAAAAACGCTTGCTAACTATCGGGGCGATGTCGTCCTGATCAACATCTGGGCGACGTGGTGCGGTCCTTGTCGGGTGGAAATGCCAAGCATCGAGCGGCTCCACAGCGCGTACGCAGGCAAAGGCCTCAAGGTTGTCGCGATTAGCGTCGATGATTCCGGTTCCGATGCGCTCGTCCGCGAATTCGTGAAGCAGTACAAGCTGACGTTCGAGATTCTTCGCGATCAGGGCGGGCAGGAAGGAAAGGTCAGCCGCGACTACCAGACGACGGGCTATCCGGAGACAGTCATTATCGGCCGCGACGGTGTCATTCGCCGAAAATTCCTGGGAGCGACCGACTGGAACTCACCGGCAAACCGCGGACTCATTGAGCGACTTCTGGCCGAGCAGGCGGGCTAGTTGGCGATCATTCTTGGGATCGAGACTTCGTGTGATGAAACATCGGCTTCGGTTCTTGACGGAACCGGGAACCATGTTACCCTCAAGTCGCTCGTGATCCTCTCGCAGGACGTCCACAAGGTGTTCGGCGGCGTTGTCCCGGAAATCGCGTCGCGAGCACATCTAACGAGCATCGTGCCGGTTGTGTCACGCGCACTTAGCGATGCCGGAATCGATCAGTCACAGATTGATGCAATCGCAGTGACCCACGCGCCGGGATTGATTGGCGCGCTGCTCGTCGGTGTCTGCTACGCGAAGTCGCTTGCGTTCGCGCTCAACAAGCCGGTGGTTGGCGTTCACCACATGGAAGGCCATCTCTTCGCAACGGCACTCGAGAACGCAGGCGCAGTTCCACCGTTCACAGGATTGCTCGTGTCGGGCGGGCATACTCTCCTGCTCGACGTTGAGGCCTGGGGCAGCTATCGGCTGCTCGGCGCAACGCGCGACGACGCCGCCGGCGAAGCGTTCGATAAGGTGGCGAAGTTGCTCGGGCTGCCGTATCCCGGAGGTCGTCCGATAGAGAACCTTGCGCGCCAGGGAAGTCCGTCGAGGCCGCGTTTCACAGTTCCGATGGTTCGTCGGAATGATCTTCCGGACAATCCCGATTATTACGCGTTTTCGTTCAGCGGACTGAAAACCGCTGTGCTCAACGCCGTAAAATCGTCCGACAATCTCGATCGCGACAAGGCCGACATCGCCCGCGGTTTTCAGGACGCGCTCATTGCATCGCTGGTTGAGAAAACCTTCCGAGCGGCTGATGCGTTCAACCGCAACCGAATCGTTCTCGGTGGCGGAGTCGCGTGCAATTCGGCGCTCGTCTCGGCCATGCGCGAGCGAACGGCATCGATTGGTGCTACTGTATTTGCGCCGTCGCCGAGGCTGGCGACGGATAACGCTGCCATGATTGCGCGGGCCGGGTTGTTCCGGTTCGAGCGTGGCGAGCGTGCTGGTCTCGACCTCAATGCATTTGCGAGCCTGCCGATACCCGGCCTCGCTGCCGCCTGACATTCAGCCATAAACGATGTTTCGCATCTTCGCATCGATAGTTCATCACCCCGTGTCGTACCAGATCGGTCCGTTCAATGCGACCGGCTTCGGGCTCGCAATGCTCCTGGCTTTCGTGATCGGGCAGATCGTTGCCACGAACGAGCTCGAGCGCCGCGGTGAGGATGCGACTCCGATTGGCGACATGGTGTTCGCCGCTGTGATCGGCGGCCTGCTGGGGGCAAAGCTCTACTACGCAGTCCTCATGCACGACATGTCGTCGTTGCTCAGCCGCGCCGGCTTTGTGTTCTGGGGCGGCCTGATAGGCGGGATTCTCGCTGTGATGGCAGTGGTGATTTACAAGAAGCTTGGCGTTGCGAAAATGAGTGACGCAGTTGCTCTCTCATTACCGGCTGCCTACTCCGTCGGGCGAACTGGATGCTGGGCGGTTGGTGACGACTACGGGCGTCCATTCAACGGCGCGTGGGCTGTGATGTTTCCGCAAGGCGCTCCGCCGTCCACCGTCAGCAACATGTCGCGGATGTTCGGCGTTCAGTTCCCGGCGGGTATGTCACCTTCCGAAGTCGTTGCCGTTCACCCCACGCAGATCTACGAAGTACTCATGGGCTTCGTGATGTTCCTGATTGTCTGGAGGTTCAGGGATCACAAGCACGCGGTCGGCTGGCTGTTCGGATTTTATTGCCTGCTCGCCGGACTGGAGCGATTTATCGTTGAATTCTTTCGCGCAAAGGACGACCGGTTTTTTGCGGGCGGACTGACGACAGCCCAGCTGATCGCGATTGGGTTTGCGCTGTTCGGCGCCGCCTGGATGGCGATGCGCTGGAACGTTACTCCCAAAGCGCCAGGCATCCATTCGAAGCGCTCGACGACCTGATCGTCGATGAGCGTAACTGCCATCGCTGTTAACGGCAGTTGCAGTTAACTAGGCCGCGGCCTCACGTGACGGCATGAATGTCTTCGCGATCATGAAAACGAACAACAGCAGAAGAATTCCCTGAGCCACGGATGTCTCAAGGCTTGGGAAAATCCCCATCGAGGGAAGACTCGGCATCCCCGATACGACCGTGATCGGTACGACGTTCCCCTCCTGCAACTCCCGAATTCCCTTCCCAATGAACACAAACGCCATGTAGTACAGCAGAATGCTCGTCACCGTGAAGAACGGCCGCATCGGAATCTTCACACCAAACCGGTAGAACAGCGTGAAGATGATCGCCAACACTACAAATCCAGCTGCAATCCCGAGCGATAACGGGATTGCGACATTCCCTTCGCTGAACAGCGCCTGGTAGAACAGCGCAGTCTCCGCTCCCTCCCGGAACACCGCGAGGAATGCAACGAGCGCCAGCGCCTTGCCCCCGCCCTGGTCGAGAGCGGTGCTGACCTTTTCGCGAATGAATTTCTGCCACTTCGCCGCTTCGACTTTTGAGATAAGCCAGTAGCTGACTGAAAACAGCACAGCCACCGCGACGAGAAGCGTAATGCCCTCGATCACCTCCTTGCTGGTCGGCAGGTGGGCAAAGATCGTCTGAAAGACGACCACCATCACGGCGCTACCCAGAAGCCCAAGTCCGATTCCAAGCCAGATCGAGCGAAGTCGGTCGCGATTTCCGGTCTTGATCAGGAAAGCGACAACCGCACCGATGACGAGTATCGCTTCGAATCCTTCGCGAAGAATGATGAGGAAAGATTGAAAGAATGCAGCCCATCCACTTCCGGTTGGCTTTGTCAGCTCGACGACTCGCGGCAGGTCGAGTGCAATCGCATCGCGTGCTCGAACGGCGACGGACAAGTCGCTTCCCCGCAACGCGCCTTTGAAATCGGCGAAGTGGCGCTCCATGGATGCAACCAGCCCAGGCTGGCGGGCCCGGGCTGGTGTCTCGAGAGGCTCGAATGCGATGTACGCATCGAACGCGCGGTCACCTGCATCGGCGGTGCGTCCATTTCTGGCGAACTCGAGTGCGCTATCGAGGAGCGACATTACCGAGTGAGCCGCCGCACTTCCGGGAGCTGCCGTTGCGTCGGCAGGCGCGGGCAGTTCCATCTTTGTGCCGCGCATCGAGTAGACGTAGTTGATGACGTTCCAGCGATCCTGCGCACTCAATGCCGCCGCAAACGAAGGCATCGGAGTTCCGCGCACGCCGACAGAGACGACGTTGTACGCGAGAGTCGGACTGAGAGTCGGTGTAGCCGATACCGACCCTATCCCGGGGACTGCGACTCGCAGCGATTTGGCAGCGTTGCCATCGCCCAACCCGCGATCGCCGTGACAGCTGCTGCAGTTTCTCTTGAAAAGTGCGTGTCCCTGAACAGTATCCAGAGCTGTGGTGGGGAGATCGAGCGCTCCCTCTGTTCCGAGAGCTCCCGTAAATCGCGCATGGAGGAGCTTTAGCTCGTGCGGTGGGCGCTTCGCGTTGACTTCGGAAATCAGCGTGTCGAGAACCGCCAGAGTTTGGGGGGCGTTGTATCCCTTGAGCCGTTTTGCCACCAGGCGCGCGTCATCGAGGAACCCCGTCGTCTCGGCGTATTCGTCGGCCGAAACAAGGCGCCCTGCGGAATCGACGGCCTTCCCATACTCTTCAACGGCAACACTTACGATGCTCGAAAGCCGTTTGGCCGAGTTTTCCTGAGCGCTGGCCCTGGTCGCGAAAACCGCCATCGCAAGCACCACGAGGCGGCCAATTGGGAGACCTGATTTCATTGCCGAGTAAATCTATCGAGATACTTTGG
>JBDUEH010000106.1:0-7254 GCA_040002555.1 Gemmatimonadales bacterium
ATGAGGAAAGTCATTCTCCCCGCTGCGCGCCCGGGCCTTGTAGCCGGAGGTCTTCTTGCAGCGGTAACCGCGGTTGGCGAGTTCGTTGCCGGTGTAGTGCTCTACACCCATTCCAACCGGCCAATCTCGATGGAGATCCTTGCTCAGCTGAGACAGCTCGCATTTGGAACCGCATCGGCGTACAGCGTTCTCCTGATCCTGCTCGTTCTCATGATGACGATGACCGCGCGAAGCTTCGAAGAGCGGATGGCATAGTGCTGGCTGCGCGGCCGAGGATCGTGATTGTCGGCGGTGGTTTCGGCGGGCTTGCGGCAGCAAAGGCCCTCAAGCGCATCAATGCGGACGTCACGCTCATCGACCGAACGAATTACCACCTCTTTCAGCCGATGCTGTATCAGGTGGCGACGGCTTCCCTGGCGCCAAGTGATATCACGGCGCCGATTCGCTATGTCCTCAGGAAGCAGAAGAATGTCACAGTCCTCCTGGCTGAAGTAACGGCGATAGATGTTGAGAAGAAGACCGTCCATATCGACGTGCCTTCAGAGGATATCGTGTACGACTTCCTCATCGTCGCATCAGGGACCCGTCACTCGTACTTCGGACATGCAGATTGGGAGCAGTTTGCCCCGGGTCTAAAGGGAATCGAAGACGCGTCGGAGGTGAGGCGTCGATTCCTGCTTGCGTTCGAGAACGCGGAAAAGGCACTCGATCCAGCGGAGCGCGATGCTTACCTGACTTTCGTAGTGGTGGGAGGTGGTCCGACAGGGGTCGAGCTTTCGGGAGCGCTTCCACCAATCGCGACGAAGGCACTCTATCCGGACTTTCGAAACATCGACACGCGAAAGACTCGCGTAATTCTTGTGGAAGGCGGGTCGCGAATTCTTCCGTCGTTTCCGCCGGATCTGAGTGAGGTTGCGGTGAAGAGTCTGAACGAGATTGGTGTCGAGGTTCGCACCAATTCGATCGTCACTCTCATCGATGCTGATTCAGTCGATATCGGGACTGAGCATATTCCGACTCGCACAGTCTTCTGGGCTGCGGGAAATGAGGCATCGCCACTTGGACGGATGCTCGGTGGGCCGACCGATCGGTCGGGCAAGGTGCTCGTTCTGGAAGACTTATCGATCCCCGGACATGCGGAAGTCTTTGTTGTTGGGGATCTCGCTCACGTCATCAGAAAGGATGGTCGTCCGGTGCCTGGGGTTTGTCCGGCGGCAATTCAGGAAGGTCGCGCAGCCGGGAAGAACATCATCCACATACTGCGTCGCCAGCCGACGCGTCCATTTCATTATTTCAACAAGGGCGATCTAGCCGTCATCGGGAGATCGCGCGCGATTGCCGACTTTGGAAAAATTCAGCTCAGCGGCCTGCTCGCATGGCTGTTGTGGCTGTTCGTCCACATCATGTATCTCGTCGGCTTTCGCAACCGGGTAATCGTGTTCATCGAGTGGGCGTACAACTACTTCACGTATCAGCGCGGCGTTCGAGTGATCACCAACGCGGAGAGGGAAGGGCCGTCCGTTCCGGTTCGATGATGGTCGCTGTGCTATCGTCCACCACCGCCTCCTCCACCGCCACCACCTCCTGACGATCCGCCACCACCGCCGCCTGAGCTGCTTCCGGGCGGAGTGGAGGCCGAAGAAATACTCGAACTCAGACTGTGCCCGATCTCATTGGAAAAACTCCCGAGATTGGAAATAGGCCCGCGTCCAGCATACCAACCCATGTTGTTTGCGGCAGCCGCAGCGGCCGCGGCACCAGCGGCCGCAGTGAATTTCTTCGTCCACGCGTCTTCAACGCCGAGTGCAACAGCGAACGGAAGCATTGCTTCGTATCGTTTGGCGTCGAGCACCGGCTCGTCCGGCCCGCGCATGCTGGCAAGCTCCTGCTTCTCGGCAACTTTCATGTAAAGTTTGAGCCCGTCGATCTCGTCAAGAAGTTTTCGACCCTCGAGCGTCGGTGCGCGTATGAGTCGTCCGAAGACAATGAGAGAAATGAGAGCAAGCACCATCACGGCAATGATGAGTGGAATTCCAAATCCACCCGAGGTTACAAAGGCGATTAGTCCGGTAACGATCGCGAGTAATACGGCGATTCCAACCTTGCCCCCGTTCAGGTTGAAGAACTTCGGCTGAAATTCACTCTTTAGCACTTTCCGGTGAAGATCGTGTGCGGCGGAAACGATCACAGCATTCGTGTTCTTCAGAATCAGCGGGGAAGCACCGCCGGGAAAGAGACCAGCCAACAATGTCTTCTGTCCCGGTGACAACTGTGCTGACGCAGGTCCGTCAACTCGCTCGAGACTCCATTCATCCCCGAGAAAATGGTCTTCCTTGTTAATCTTGAGCCGGCCGGCGACTGCGAGAGCGAGAACATCTCCCGTAAAGCAACGCATGTCGTAGCCCATGTTTTCCATGAACCGCAGTCCAGCGGGAGTCTGGCCTTCGCGCGGCTCGTACCGAGCGATGACGATTCCTTTCTGCGGATCGCGTCCGACTTTCTGCCACTGACGCACCATGTATATGAGCGTCAGGAGGAAACCGGCTAGAGCGACGAGCACACCCCGGTTGTCCTTCAGTAGTAGCTGAGAACGCTCGCTCTGAGTCGGTTCGTGAACTAGGCCTTTGGGGAAACCAAGATCGATCGTCAGACCCTCGTAAGGTCCGAGTCCTTCGGTGAGGCGATATCTGGCGACCCCGGGCTCAGGCAAATCAGCCGCGTATGCACTTCCCTTCGCTCCTTGCCGACCGGTATACGCTTCCGCGTGCATGCTCTCGATCGGTACGGCGGATGGAAGATGCACGACTACTGTGGCGCTCTCTATCGGGAAGACCCATCCGGTTCCGATCGCGTTCCAGTAAAGCTCGTCGTGGTCCTTGAAGAAGCCGAGCTGCCGGGTTGTGCGATAGTGAAGCGTGTATGTGTAATCGGCGGGGACGGTAAGGAACGAGTCGTTGCCAGTATTGATGCGAATGCCGTTTGTCTTTTTCTCCGTAAACCATGGCTCGATGACATCGTTGCGCTCAACGCCGAGTACTTGGAGGTCGATAACTACGCGGTTTCCGACCCGATCCGCATAGCGCGTGGGGAAATCACGATAAATCCCCCGGCGAATCTGGTTGCCCTCCGCGTGAACCTTGATCATCTCAGTCACATCGAGACTGCCGTCGGCGTGAACCTCGATCTGGCTGTTGTACGAGATGATTCTCTCCTGCGCGTCGATTCTTGACGCGAGAAGGAGCGATACCAGAAAAACGATTATTCTTCTGATCATCAGAGAGCGACGTTCACGACGGGGCGATCGCTCTCATCGGCCGAGAAGAATTCCGTCTCAGTGAATCCGCCGGTAGTGGCGACAATCATGTCAGGGAAGCGTTGAATTCGCGTGTTGTAATCGCGGACTGAGCCGTTGTAGAAGCGTCGCGAATACTGAAGGTTGCCCTCGATTCTGACGAGGTCGCGCTGCAACTGGAGAAAACTCTGGTTTGCCTTCAGGTCCGGATACGCTTCCTTGAGTGCGATGATCTGCGCGAGCCCTTTTTCGAGCGCGGTTTCGGTTTCCCCGAGTTTAGCCGGACTCGTCGTGGCCATCGCCTTCGAACGGAGCTCGGTCACGCTGGTCAGCACGCTCTGCTCGTATCCCTTGTATCCCTGCACGGCGGCGACGAGCTGAGGGACCAGATCGTGCCGCAGCTTCAACTGCACGTCGATGTCAGCCCACGCCGTGCGGACCTGGTTGCGAAGGCGCACCAGGGTGTTGAATGAGAACGCGCCCCAGACAACGATGGCTACTGCGATCAGGATCAAGAGAAAGAACATGGATCTCCGGGTCTAGGCTGCGACTCCTTCTACGATTGGCGCGGCCTTCGTGTTTCGTCCATCGTCTACGCCGAGCACGAGGAAGAGAGAGCACAATACAAGTGTCGCCGAGGTAAGAAACGGAACGGCACGTCCGAAGTGATCGTATGAAAAGCCTGCCCACAAGGGAATGATCACCCGGGACAAGCCGCCGTAGGTCTGCTGGACGCCCATGTACAAGCCACGTTCGTTGGCTGGAATCACCTTTGAAAGTAGTGACGTCACACATGGGAACGTAAATGCAGTTCCGAGTGGAACGAGGGCGATGCCAAGCGCCAACAGCACGTAGTTGTGAACGAACGGATAGGAAGCGAGACCAGCAGCGAGCAAAGCGAGTCCGATGCGAGCAAGTTTGGCTTCGCCGTATTTGGTCACCGCCCATCCAAGCACACCAGCGCGAGTGATTACCGAGATGATCCCGATGTAGGTGAAGAAGATCCAGACCTTCTTTTCGCCAATTCCAAACTGATCGGCGAGGAACAGAGGAAGTATCGCGGTAACTGCGGAGAACGATCCCATGGCGATCGCGTAGATCCAGATGAGACGCGGTCCGGGCTCCTTCGCATGCGAGATGACTCTCAACAAAGCTTCGCGGGAGGCGTTCGGTTTTCTCGTCGATGTCCGCGCATCGTCCATGTCACGTGACTCGCCAAGATATTTCCAGGCGAAGACCATGTTAATGAGACAAAGCCCGGCGGCAAGAAGGCCAGGACCGGCATGGCCGGCGAGAAGTGCGAGTGATCCCAACGGGGGCCCAAGAGCAACGCCAACATTTGTTGCCGCCGACAACCATCCCAGAGCTTTCGCCCGGTTCTCCGGTTCGGTGGCGTCTGCGACGTAGGCCTGAATGACTCCAACGGTACCTCCGCCGGCTCCCTGTACGAGGCGCGACAGGAGGAGCAACCAGATTGAATCGGCAACGGCGAACACTACATACCCCATTGCGGCCGCACCGAGCCCAACGAGAAGTGCCGGTCGTCTGCCGTATTTGTCGGAAAATCTTCCCCATAATGGAGCGCTCACCAGCTGAGCCGCGGTGAACGACACAACCATGATCGTCACCACCATCGAGCCGGCGCCCATCTTCCGCGCGTAGAACGGCATCAGTGGGATCACCATGAGGAGACCCACCATGTCCACGAACGCGGTGATGATCAGGACGAGCAACTTCTTGAACACGAGCTACTCTCCCGTCTTGCCCAGCGCTGCCGGCGGAACTGCGCGGCCGACGACCCCCGCGAGTGCGATTATCGTCAGAGCGTACGGAATCATCTCGATGAACTGCGACGGAATGAGCTGATTCCCCTGGAGCTGAATCTGAAGTGTTTCCGCGGCAGCGAAAAAAAGACATGCGAGCGCGGCCTTCATCGGATCCCATCGTCCGAAAATCACTGCGGCAACCGCAATAAATCCTCGGCCCGACGTCATCTGGTCGGTGAACTGATGCTGGTCGAGCGCGAGAAACACACCTCCCAGCGCCGCGAGCATTCCCGAAACTGCTACCGCGATATAGCGAATCTTGTTGACGCTGACTCCGACGCTGGCCGCAGCATCAGGATGCTCGCCAACAGCTCTCACCCGAAGGCCGAACGGCGTTCGATAAAGGAAAAACGCGAGAACCGGCGCGGCGAGAAGCCCCATCCACACGAGAGGATTGTCAAAACCGTGCGCAGCAGCATTGCCCCCAAATCCGGCAACGCGAGGAGAATTCGACGAGCTCGCAAACGCGAGCTTCAGAAAAAAACGAGTAACACCAATCGCCAGCAGGTTGATCGCGATTCCAACGACAACCTGATCGGCGCGATACCGAATAGTCGCGACAGCATGAATCAATCCGAAAATCAATCCGCCCGCGATTCCGGCCAGCACTCCTATCCACGGACTTCCGGAATAGTGGGTTCCGAGAGTGGCGGAGAAAGCGCCGGTGAGCATCAAGCCCTCGAGCTCGAGGCTGATAATTCCCGATCTCTCGGCAATTACGCCACCGCTTGTCGCAAACAAGTACGGAATCGCGATGCGAAGCGTCTGCGTGAGGAAGGAAATCGGGTTCATGCAGCTACCGGCTTACGCGCCCTGCGAAGAACTGCCCGTACTTCCGGCACCGACATCGCAACGGCGAGGATCACGACTCCCTGGAGAACCTCAACCATCTGCTTCGGAACGAAGGCGTGAATGGCCAGCCCGCCCTGTGACAGCGTCGCGAAGAACAATGCGGCCAGCACGACCCCGACAGGATGATTTCGTCCAACAAGAGCAACCGCGATTCCAAGAAACCCGGAACCGCCGGCGAATCCTTCTTCGTAGTAGTGCTTGTAGCCGAGCACGTAGTTGACGCCGCCAAGTCCGGCGATCATGCCAGATACGGTCATCGCGCGAAGCCACACCCCGCCGACGCTCACGCCACCGTATTCAGCAGCATCGGGCTGAAGACCCACGGCCCGCAGCTCAAAACCGCGGCGACTCTTGAACAAGTAGAACCAGGCGAACCCAGCCGTCGCCAGCGCGATCAGAATCGTGAAGTTCGCCGCGGATCCGTGGAACGCGGAGATCACCGATTCGAGTCTTGGCACTCCACCGGCGCGGATCTCCGGCGTGTGAAGCGTTTCGGGAACGTGCAGGTGTGCCGCTACTATCCAGTTGAGAAGAGCAAGTACGATGAAGTTGAGCATGATGGTAACGATTACCTCATGCGCTCCAAACCGAACTTTGAGCCATCCTGGCAGAGCCCCAACTGCGCCGCCGCCGAGTGCAGCGGCAATCAAACAAAGCGGTACCGCGACGAGTCCGGGAACAGCCGGTGACAATCCAAGCCCAACGAGCCCCGCGAGAAAACCACCCGCCGCAAGTTGGCTTTCAGCGCCAACATTGAAAAGGCCGGCGCGAATGCCGAGCGAGACTGCTAGTCCCGTGAACGTCAGCGTCGTTGCCTTGTATAGAACCTGCCCGAAACCGTACGCGTTTCCCCACGTGCCTTCGAGCAGAAGCCGGTACACCGTTGCTGGCGACTGGCCATAACTCATGATCAGCAGATCGCCGCAGATGAGCGCGACGAGCAGTGCAACCAGCGGCGGGAATAGCGCCTCTTCGAGTTGCTCTCGTGTGCGTGAGCTCAAGCCACGGACTCCTTTCGTGTGCCTATCATGTATTCGCCGAGTGACTCTTCGCTTGCTTCGCTCGCAGGAACGACGGCTGCGAACTTTCCGCGATACATCACCGCTACGCGGTCAGAAAGCGCGAGCACTTCGTTCAGCTCGGCCGACACCAGAAGAATTGCCTTGCCGGCAGCGCGTGCTTCGCGAAGCTGCGAGTGAATGAACTCGATTGCTCCGACGTCTACGCCACGTGTTGGCTGAGAAGCGAGAAGAACTGTAAACTCGCGGCCCATTTCGCGGGCGA
>JBDUEH010000107.1:0-7219 GCA_040002555.1 Gemmatimonadales bacterium
ATGACCGAACACATCGTGAAAAATGTCGGGCTCGGGAACGTAGTCGATGCTCTCGAGTGAACGAATCGTCACGGTTGTTGGAAAGCGTCGCCTGGACAGCGATGCGAAAAATTCCTTCGCCGGCAGAAATCCTCCGACCGCGACAGCGTTCCACCCGGTTCGTGGCTCCAGCCGGCGATTGACTTCTCTCAGATCCGGAATCTCGCTCGGCGCCAACCCGATGATACTCGCACCATCCAGGAATATCCGGCTCGCCGTTGTTTCGAGCTGCTCCATTCGCTTCGCGAAAAGCGTCTGCCAGACCTCATGGTCTGCACTTGTGTAACGGCTCCAGTTCTGGGTAACTGGCGCAATGAACGACGTGTTCTGTTCAACATCGGATTCGACCAGCATCTCAACTCCTTCTCAGGGACAAAAAAAGGCCCGTGAAATTCACGGGCCGCGGAAAAACAGAGAAATCGATGCGCTACCTGCGCAAACGCCTCCGCGGGCCCGTGTTGAGGGTCCGGTAGTAATAGCTCGTCGAGATGGGGAGGTGGCGCGCGGAAATCATTATTCCAACCATCGCGCAATTCACGTCGGGTGTCAACGGCGATTTTCTCCGCAGCCCAATCGAATAGCTTCAGGCCGTGATCATCCTCGCAATTTCGGGAAGCCTTCGCGTTTCATCGTCAAGCTCAGCAATAGTGCACGCGGCGGCACTCGTCGCACCTTCAGGCGCGACAGTATCAGTCTGGGACGGCCTCGACACCCTTCCGCACTTCAATCCTGATCTCGACCGTGAAGGCGACTCAACTCCTTCGCGCGTCGCAGAACTGCGGCGCCGTGTCGGCGAAGCTGATGCATTGCTTATCTCGACGCCTGAATACGCGCACGGCGTTCCGGGCAGTCTCAAGAATGCCCTCGACTGGCTCGTCAGCAGCTCGGAATTTCCTGGGATACGCATCGCACTCGTGAACCCGTCGTCACAATCATTTCACGCGCACGACTCATTGGCTGAGACGCTTCGAACGATGTCCGCGGATCTTCCGGCTGACATGTCAGTCAGGATACCCGTGCTCGACCACTCGATGGACGCGGCGAGCATTGCGGCGGATCCGGTGATGTCTGTTGCGCTTCGGGACGTTCTCGCGGCGCTTGCGGCACGCGGTCCGCGCAGTCGGGACGTGTAGTAATGAAAAACGGGCACCCATGAGGAGTGTCCGTTTTCTTCAATCAAGTTCTTGAGAGGCGCCGGTCGGAATCGAACCGACGAGTAGCAGATTTGCAGTCTGCCGCCTTACCACTTGGCCACGGCGCCGGGAGACGCAAGTTACCCCGGCCCATGAGGCCATTCAAGGCAAGACTTCCGCTATCGCTTGAGCTCGAGAGCCGAAATTCGTTTAGTGCCCGGATAGGGTGTCGCCTGGCCCTTTATCGCCCGCCACAGGATGTGGTTGAACAAGTCTTCGTTTGCCTCGTCCTCCTTATCGAGCGCCAATCCACGAGACTGAATCGCTCCCATTCCGGTTTTCTGATTCTTCTCGTCAAGCGGTACGCCCGGCTTGAGCGCAACATAGGGACGCAGGTCCGGTTTTGATCTCCAGATGTCTCTGAGGGGTCTTCCGAAATAGTCGAACTGGGACATCGTGCCGAGCTTTAACACCTCCTCGATTGTCGCCACGACGTCTGTCGTGTTCACAAACCGGTGCACGACCCCGCCCGCCGAGTATGGAGATATGACGAACATGACGGAGCGGTGTGAGTCAACGTGGTCGGGCCCATTCTGCGCATCATCCTCGACGACGAACACGGCTGTGCTTTTCCAGAATTGAGACTTCGACAAGGCTTCGACTATTCGCCCAAGAGCGAGATCGTTGTCAGCCATGTAAGCACGCGGCGTCGGCCTTCCTGCGGACGCGCCTGACGTATGGTCGTTCGGCAGCCTGATGATCTCGAGCGCGGGCATGTTTCCTTCGCGATCAAATTTCTCCATTTCCGAAAGCCAAACGTCTACTCGGCTCTGATCGGTGATGTCCATGTCAAATCCGGGATACGCCTCGTTCGTTCGCCCTTTCAGGAATGGCTTGTCAGGTGTATACCCGCGGGTTCCATCAGGCAATAACACACCCGGCCAGACCACAAATTCGCCGTAATTTCGAAAAGTGGCCCCCGCTTTTTCTGCAAGATTCCACAGATATCCCGCACTCGGCTCGGCCGCATCATCATCAACCACCTGATCCCTGTTCGTTCCCTCATAGTCGTAACTGCGTCCCCGGTTCGAATAGTTCTGAGGTACCGTCTTCTGGAGGTAGTCGGTCGTGTACGCCGCAGTTGACCAGTTGTGGCCATCCGGACTTACCTCCGCGTTGACGAAGAACCGATCGTAAATGCCGAATCGCTCTGCGAGTGCGTGGTGGTTTGGTGATGTTGAACGAGGAAAGAAAAGAAGGGAGGTGTCGCCATCGGCTTGAGTGAGATCACCAAACACCTGGTCGTAAGTGCGATTCTCCTTGATGATGTAAACCACGTGCTCGATCGGGGGATACTTCGCTGCGGTTCTAACCCTATCCCAGCCGTTGGCACGAGCCACACGCGCTGTGAGCTGCGCGAGGGTGGGCCCTGAGGCACCAGCGAGATCACTAGCAGTGAGTGTGCCTGAAAGTTGATTACGCGTTGAGCTTCGCGGACCGACGGTCCATTTCGAGATTGGCTGAGGGCCACGTGGATTTGGTCCAGTCCCTCGCCCTTTTCCGCTGACGACGAACAATGAATCGGCAGTTGCCAGCACGGCAGTAGGATACCATCCGGTTGGAACTCGTCCAGCAAGTCGATCATCACCGTGGGCGGATGTGGACCCCGAAGTCGCTGCCGACATTTCGAAAATTGCGACGGCATTGTTATCGGTCTCTGCGACAAACAGTCGGGATCCATCGGGAGATAGCGCCAACGCATTTGGAGTGCTTCCCTCTCCCGGACCCGTGGGCGATGCATCGCTCAACTGCGTCAGCACCTTTCTCGTACGAGTGTCTATCACCGCGATCCTGTCGGTGCTTCCCGATGTCACGAACAGCCGTGAGCCATCGCGACTGAGAAGCATCGCCGACGGATGCCTGCCGGCAGAGATACGACCTGCGTCTTTTAAGACGCTGCCTGACGACGTGAACACAGACACTGTCGACCCGCCCCAGGCCGAAACGAACACAGTACCATCACTATTTACTGCGACGCCATACGGATATCGCTCTGTTGCAAGACGTTGAATCACTCTGCGACTCCCGATGTCGACTACAGCGATTGAGTCAGCCAGGTTTTCCGCGACATACAAGGTCTTGTCGTCCGATGATATTCCGATTCCACCCGGATATCGCATTCCGTGACGGTGGTCACCCGTCATTGCTGCAAGCACGATTGTGTCTGCAATCACCGGTACGTTGTTCACCCATCGGTAGTGATATATGGCGTCGTCGTCTCCCCCTGACGCATAGAGCGACTGGCCGTCGTGGCTGAATGTCAGTCCGAGAAACGCGGCACGCTGCTCGGTCGTGGAATTCACTTCCCCTGTAGCGCGATCGACTACTTGGATTCCCTGTTCTCGAAACCCGTTGAGAAGGAGAACCAGCTTGCGCCCATCGGGTGACGGAAGCATCGCAAGTGGCATGTCGCCGATGTCAGTCGACCGTCCGGCGGGATCGAGATACGCTCCAGTTGGCAGCCGTCGCTCGTCCCCGTGTGACGAGATATCTGCCGAAGGAGCCGCCGTGCACGAGGCAACCGCCGCAAGCAACACTGCAGCATGAAAATGTCGCTTCATCGAGTCCTGTTTCGAGAGACGTTTTCTGTCAGGGGTTCGTAAAGATGGCGTTGACAGCCCTCACCGCTAGTTCGATAATCATTTCGTGACAAGAGAATCGATGCCAGTCAACGTAAGAGCGGCCGTCGAGAACGACCTGCCGCTGATTCTGCGATTAATCGAAGGCCTCGCCGAATACGAGCAGCTCAGTCATAATTGCGTTGCGACCGAGGAGAAACTTCGAGCGACGCTATTTGGAGTGCAACCGGCTGCTGAGGTGATCATCGCGAGTGTTGGCGAGGCACCTGCCGGGTTCGCTCTCTTCTTTCACAACTACTCGACCTTCCTCGCCCAACGCGGAATTTTTCTGGAAGATCTCTTCGTGATGCCCGAGTTTCGTGGCAACGGCGTCGGATACGCGCTGCTCGCGTCGATCGCGAAGAAAGCAATCGATCGCGACTGTGGCCGTCTCGAGTGGGCCGTCCTCGACTGGAATGATTTGGCCATCGGTTTCTACAAGCGCATCGGTGCCGTGCCCATGGATGAATGGACAACGTTTAGACTGACGGGCTCGTCGCTGCACGATCTCGCTGCGAGAAGCAGTTGACGCCTTAACGTCGCCCAACCCAATTCGTCTTCCCAGCAGCGGCACGAATGACGCGCCGATGATCGATAGCAACCTGAAGCTGGGAGAATGTATGAACCGAAAAACAATTGCAGGATTTGTTGTACTCGCCCTCACGAGCGCTGCCACTGCGGGCGCGCAAACGTCTGCCCGACATGTGACTCACTGGTGCCGCAACCAGGACGGGACACGCGCGGAATGCAAGGATTTGCGTCAGGACACCCATGAAGTTCGGTCGGACCGTCGCGATATCACTCAAGACCGTCACGAGATTCGTCAGGACATTCGACAGGGTGACAAGCGAGAAGTATGGGGTGATCGCCGAGAGCTGATCAATGACCGGCGTGACCTGTACAAGGATCACCGCGACCGACGTCATGACGTTCGGGGCATTCGCAAAAGCTGATACCGGAGTAGAATTCTCAGGATGACACCAGTTAGTCCTGAGAAGCCGGCACGGAGCGTCGGGGTTCGCCTCTTTCACGGGCGCGATCCCGGCCCTCTGCTTGGCCCATGGCTCGCCTGCGCCGTCGTATCTGTTGCCACTTACCTGTTCGAACGAGCGGCCCCCGCGTTTCACGACGTTGTCGGTCCGCTTTACTTGCTCCTCCTCATCATCGTAAGTGTCGCAACATGGCGATGGGCGCGAGCACGTGAGGGGGTTCGCGGCAGCGATCGGAGGGAGAAAGACCGCAGGCGGACAGACCGCTCTTCGCCTGCTGGTAATTAGGTAATCGATTTTGACGGACGCTTTCGCAGATGGAAAGCGGATCCGTCCCAGATAGTGAAGGGGTGCTCCCCCGAGACCAGGACGTCGAATCCATAGAGTTTTGCCAGGCGCGATATGTCCGCCTGATCGGAATCATCATCGCCGTAGTACGAGAAGTTGAGGATTACGAAATCCCCGCTCGGCCTGAGCACTCTCACAGTCTCGCCAAAATACGACTCGACGAGTGATGGGCCAGACTGATTGATGTAGGGGAATGTGTCGACAGCAATTACCGTGTCGAACGAAGCATCTGGGAATTCCCGAAGGTCGTGACCGCTGCTCTTCAACAAATGAACGTTCGTGTGCGGCTCGCAACGCTTCAGCGCAATCTTGATCATCCCTGTGGATATATCGATCCCATGTACATCGCGCACTCTTGGACCGAGGGCAGCCGCAATTCTGCCAATGCCGCACCCGATGTCGAGAACAGTCCGGTCGCGTCCGATGACTCCCCAGTCTTCGAGCTGTTGGACAACCTCTTTTGTCGCGCGTTCGAGAAGCGTCGAGCTTCCGAGCGAGTAAAGCGCAACGCTCGCCTCTTCCGACTGCTGAACTGACCAGTCGAATAATCTTTCACAGAAGCCAATTCCCGCTTCGACGGTCGGGGCCATTTCCGGCGAGTTCATCGCGTTGCGAAGCATTTCCGCAATTCTCTCGCAACCGAGCTCGTTGTCGACCATCAGTTGAGTCAGCTCGTCGACGCGGTCGCGAATCAGGTTGTCGCCGGCTCTCGACAACGACGCTGCTCGCATTGTGATCTCGTCAACCGTCCCGCGGACCGCAGCCGCATCTTCGGTGTCGATCAAAAGACGCATCAGCGCGACCGCTGGAGAAACGTTTCCATTGAGGCACCGCACCAGAATTTCCCGATGCTCGGGGGGTTCGATGCCGACCGTCAGTCGGAGTACTGCGCTCTCTGTACTTTCCACACCTGCAATCACGAGGACCAGCCAGTCATTTCATCAACCGCGCAGAGCGTCAGGCAGATCCGACTACCACCATCGGTCCCGTCGGCGATGGCATTCCACCATCGGGCTCTTCTGTAATCGCAACTGCGCGGAGCGCATCACGTGCAAGCGCGTAGTTCGCGTGCATAACGGTTCTGCCTTGGGAATCCGGACGGAACGTTCCCGCCGAAATTTTTTCCTTATCCGTCACGAGCCACACCTGGTACGTTTTCCCCGGCTTCGGTGCGCGAAGTCCGTACGTCACCATCATCCAGTCGTTCGTCGCGCGATTCCAGAACATCCTCCCAAGCGGCTGCGGTGCGGACTTGTCGGCGAGGGCGACCACTTTGACGTCAGGTCCGGCCATCGCCTGGATCATCGCGTCTTTTTCATTCACCACCGATGCCATGCTGTCGCTCTTCGGCTGAACTGTATCTGCCGCTGCCAGTTGCGAACGCATCTCGCTATTGTCGCGCGTCACCTTCACCAGCTGCACACCGGAGATGAAGAACGCCAGCGTGGCGGCAATTGCATACCAGTTGAACCGCGCCGGCGGCGCATCGAACGCAACCTGCCTCGTTATCGGCGTAGCCGGAGTGACCCTTTTCGTCTCTCCGGTGACGGCTCGCTGAGGTCCAGGAGTGGCCTTGTGACCCAGTCCGGTGAGACTCGCGACGCCTCTTGCCAGATCCGGCGGACCGGGAACCGGGGCCGAACGCGACTCGCGCTCGTTGCGTGCTCGCATGATGAGGCGCGAGCGAATCCCGGCTCCTCTCCCGGGGTTGAGCTTCGCCACAGGAATGAGCTCGCCGAGAGTCGCAACAGTCTCCTCCATGGCCGCGAACTCGGGCCCGCACTCCGGACAGACTGACGCATGCGCACGCACGGCCTCGGCGACGTCGGCTGGAGCCGAGTCGAGCGCAACCGCAGCCAGCTCGGAGAATGCCTCCTGATGGCCCATGTCGGTCACTCCGTTACCCTGCGGTGCATTGATAGTGGCTCCCTCAGCTTTTGCATTGCCAGACGCATTCGCGTCTTGACCGTCCCTAGCGGCTGACCAGTCGCGTCAGCGATTTCCGTTTGACTCAACCCACTGAAATACCCCA
>JBDUEH010000108.1:0-7170 GCA_040002555.1 Gemmatimonadales bacterium
CATGAACACGAGATTCCAGATCTCGAGGAAGCGGCCGCGCTCATTGCCTTCGACAAAGGATTCTTCGGAAAAGTCTTCGCGGTCGAGCTCAGTCCATTCCCCGGTCACGCCTTCAGGAAAACGCCAATCGCTCGCTACATGAGCCAGGTCGACGAAGATCTCGCTGCACGGCCCGCACGGACCCGTGTCCGCCATCTGCCAGAAGTTGTCGTGCGTGCCCAGGCCGTAGATCCGACTGTCCGGCAAGCCGGTGATCTCCCGCCAGAGCGCACGTGCCTCGTCGTCCTCATGAAACACACTTGCCCTGAGGTACTTCGGGTCGAGCCCCAAATCCTTGGTCAGGAATTCCCATGCAAATTTTATCGCGTCACGCTTGAAGTAGTCTCCAAACGAAAAATTGCCGAGCATCTCGAAGAAAGTGTGGTGACGCGCGGTGTGGCCCACCTGCTCGAGATCGTTATGCTTGCCGCCGGCCCGAACGCATTTCTGCGACGTCGTCCCGCGATTCCCAAACGGCGATGCATCCTGCCCGAGGAAGACGCGCTTGAACTGCACCATTCCGGCGTTGGTGAACAAAAGCGTTGGATCGTCTGCCGGAACGAGCGAGCTGCTTGGCCTGATTGCGTGCTGCTGACGCTCGAAATAATCGAGAAACCGGCTGCGGACTTCCGAGGAATTCATGCGCTGAAATATATCAGTCGGAGGTATCCTCTTCTGATGAAATCACGGCGGCGACAGCGCGTTTGACGTCATCGACATCAAAACCTCGCCGCGAGAGAAAGCCGAACAGGCGGCGCCGCTGAGTCTCCAAATCGAGCCCGGCAAGCGACTTGAACTTCTTCCGCGCCACACGCTCGGCCGACGCTGATGTGTCGATCGACTCTTCGTCGATGACGGAGCCGACTGCATCCTTCGCGATCTCGCGCGAAATTCCCCGCTGCTGAAGTTGCTGTTCGACCCGCCGGGACGATGTGCCGCCGAGGTTGAGCTTCTGCCTGGCAAACTCAGAGGCGAAGCGGGTGTCATCGATGAGCCGGCTCGCGATGAGACGCTCCAGCGTGGTTTCGATTTCGACGCGATCGAAAGCTTTCTGGACGAGCTTGCGTCGCAAATTTCGCGCTGTGTACGCCCGGGCACTGAGCAGGTTGAGCGAATACTCGTAGGGGTTACTTGCCATTCGCGAACTCTTTTTCCAAGGCGGGTAAGACAGCTACCGGTAAGGGCGGGTAGTGCAGTGCAAAGGCGGGTACTGCAGGTACCGGTAAGGGCAGGTACAACAGGTGTCAGCTGCCAGCCAGACCAGTGCGCAGTCAGTGAAGCCCCATCCTACACCTGCTGTGCTCGATCTTACCGGTAGCTGCTGTGCCCGCCAAAAGATTCGGGGCCGAACAAGATCTCGTTTAGCGGGGGCACCGGGCCTCCGCATCATGCGATTCCTTATCCGACCCCTCACGATCGCCAACCGGTAGCCGTGACCTCCGATGGGCGCCGCTAAACTCAAATCCTATTCTTCGGCGGGCTCGGGCTCCTCTGCACTTACTGGGCGAATTCCGAGTACGACCTTCACTTTTTCCTCTACTTCAGCGAGCAACGCGGGATTGTCCTTGAGGTACATCTTCGCGTTCTCCCGGCCCTGTCCAATACGCTGGGGGCCATAGCTATACCACGCGCCCGACCTGTCGATGATACCCGATTCGGCGGCAATGTCCAGCACCAGCGACGCGTGACTGATCCCCTCGGCGTACATGATGTCAAATTCGGCCTGCTTGAACGGCGGAGCAACCTTGTTCTTGACGACCTTTACGCGCACGTGGGAGCCCACAACGTCCTCTTTATCCTTCACCTGACCAATTCGCCGGATGTCCAGTCGCACCGACGCATAAAACTTGAGGGCCTTGCCTCCAGTCGTGGTTTCCGGACTCCCGAACATTACGCCGATCTTCTCGCGAAGCTGGTTGATGAAAATAACAGATGTTTTGGAACGGGCTATCGCACCCGTCAACTTGCGGAGCGCCTGGCTCATGAGACGAGCCTGGAGACCGACGTGTGAATCGCCCATGTCGCCTTCGATCTCAGCTCGCGGAACGAGCGCCGCGACTGAATCGATGACTACAACGTCAACTGCCCCCGAGCGCACCAGGATCTCACAGATCTCCATCGCCTGCTCACCGGTGTCCGGCTGAGAGACGAGAAGGCTGTCGATGTCGACACCCAGCTTCTGCGCGTAGTCAGTGTCGAGCGCATGCTCCGCATCGATGTAGGCGGCAACGCCACCGGCCTTCTGAGCATTGGCCACAACATGAAGACAGAGCGTTGTCTTTCCGCTCGACTCCGGACCGTATATCTCCGTAACACGACCGCGCGGAATTCCGCCGACACCGATCGCCGCATCGAGGTTGATCGCGCCTGTTGGAATCGAATCGATTCGCACGCGAAACGCATCAGAACCCAGCTTCATGATGGAACCCTTGCCGCAGTTCTTCTCGATCTGCGCGATCGCAAGGTTCAACGCTTTTGTCTTGTCTTCCCTTTCCCGCACCGTTGGAGCAGCCATCTCGTCCGTCCTCTCGTTGTCGTTGAATACCGTGGCGCTACACTCTCGTCAGCCGCTTGATCCATCGCAAGGTCACCGAAAGCCATTGAAACGACACCCGAATAAAATACGAAGACCCACCTTCAATCTCAATACCTCATCTCACTTGAAATGCGTTCTCAATGTGGACCACTTCAGGAAGCCCGGGTCCATAGATCACCCCGATCACATCGAACCTATAGGCACTACAAGCCTCCCTCGGCCTACTCAGCCAGTCTCGGGCGGCGCGAACCATCTGACGCTGCTTTCGCCAGTGAACCGCCGCCATAGGCCCGCCAAACGCCGCAGACACACGAGTCTTCACCTCCACAAAAGCAACCAGACGTCCCTCGGCGCCTGTTCGCTCGATGATGAGGTCAATATCGCGATGCCCGCTCCGAAACCGTCGATTGAGAACGTGCCACCCCCGCTCCGCTAACCATTGTTCAGCTATCCGCTCGCCCCGCTCTCCAAGAATCTGACGCGCCGTTTTCATGCCTCCATTCTAGGCTTCCCCTTTTGCATATCCACATCGCCTCGTCTCCCGAGTCATCAAGAACCTGCGCCAGGTGCGTTAGATAGAGAGGCTGCGTAACTTCTCAGCCCGTCGAGGTATCAGATTCGCAGTAACTGCGTAACCACATGAACCGAGTATGAAATGAGAAGAGACTCTGTCGCGATCTCGACGGGCACCGCGCGTTTCGCCCGCTTGTTGCGGGCGATCGTCCTGATTCCGCTATGGGCGCTCCCCGCCGCCGCGTGTTCGAATGACGCGGCAGTACCTGCGACGAATCCCACCCTCGAGACACCGGTCGTCGGGGGAGATGGTGCCGACGGCTCCATTTCGGTCACACCGAGCACAACATTCCAGACGATCGACGGGTTCGGCTCGTCACAGCGAATGTTCGACGATCCGCACTTGAACGGGTTGTCGAATACTTCCTCTACGGGCGGAATGGTGATGACGCCCGCCCAACGCGACACTATCTACGAACTGCTGTACAGTCCAATCAAAGGGATCGGGCTAAACCGGGTGCGACTGTTTTTTACCCAGCCCGGGTGGCAGACCGAAGAAGGAGGTCGCATTACGCCGGACGGCCCCTACCCGGGCCCGCGCGCCACTGCCGCCCTCGACTTCATCAGGAACGCATTGCGGTACAATCCGAAACTGCAGACCGGCTTTCAGGTACTCGCATATGACCACTGGATAAACAACTCGACCTATCCCATCAGGATCGCCGAGTATGTCAAGAGCTCACTGGACTTTGCGAAAGCCCGCGGTTATGAGCCGCAGTGGATTGGCGTTCAGAACGAGCCAAGCCTGGCAGGTTTTTCCGTAGATAAAATCCGCGATATCATTGCGGAACTTGGGCAAATGTTAAAGGCCGACGGGCGTTACTCCGCCCGAATCAGCGCTCCAGACGACGTTACTGATGAGCTCGGCACGGCCATGGCCCGGACGATACTCGCCGATCCGCCGGCCCGCTCGTTCGTGTCGTCGCTTTCGATTCATCTTTACGGCAACGTGCGGCCGAGCGGAATGGCGGCAGTTTCCGCTGAGTATTCCCTTCCCTTGTGGATGACGGAGTACGACTCCCGCTCGGGCAGCAGAGACATCGGATGGGCGTCGACAATCGTCCACGAGATGCTCGTCAACTACAATTGCTCGGCGGTTGATATTCTGTTCGGTTTCTTTGGGGGATCCGACGCAAACATCGCTTACGTATCGCTGAAGAGCACCGGAACTACGTACACGGGTTATACGCTCAACCCCTCTTATTATCAGATTGGCCACTGGTCGAAGTATGTGACGCCTGGTGCGGTGAGGATCGAGGCAACGTCCACAACTCCCGAAGTACAGGTTTCTGCCTTCGTGAAGGGCGGAAAGAAGGTCATCGTCCTGATAAACACCTCGCCCCTTAACCAGCGCAGCATGACCATTCCTGCGGGAAAATACCGGTTGGTTCAGACGGCCATGAAAGCCACAGACCGGCTCGCAGACAAGGGACTGTTCACCTCAGCGGTGAATCTTCCAGCCGAAAGCATCACAACGTTGATCGAGCAGTAGGCACCCGAGGCTACTACCGGCCGCCTGGATCACCGCCGGTAGCCGCTCTTTGGTGGCAATGCCGCTAACGCGGCCCGCAGAGGCGGTCGAGATCATCGAGCCCGGCAAGAACATCACGAGGTCGCGAACCATCGGGCGGACCGAGAATCCCCGCAGCCTGAAGCTGATCAATGATTCGGGCGGCCCGCCCGTAACCGACCTTGAGACGACGCTGCAAAAGCGAAGTAGACCCCTGCTGATGCTGAATCACCACTTCGGCCGCCTCGCGAAACAGCTTGTCGCGATCGCCCTCGTTCGCATCATCGCCTTCGCCTGAGCCAAGGGCCGCTTCGGCTTCTTTTTTCCGAATGGTTTCGAGAATATCCGCTTCCGAAGACTCTTCGATAAACAGTCCCTGCGCCTCGGCCATCTGACGCCGGCGCGTCTTCTTGTCCTCGTACCATTTCGTCAGCCGCTCAGTGTCCTCGCTCGAGATGTACGCACCCTGCAACCTGCTCGGCTCCGATTTTCCGGGAGGAACGAACAGCATGTCGCCGTTCCCAAGCAGCGCTTCGGCGCCCATTGAATCGAGAATAGTTCGACTGTCGATCTGAGACGCGACACGGAACGCGATCCGGCTCGCGAAGTTGGCCTTGATGAGACCGGTCAAAACGTTCACGCTCGGACGTTGTGTCGCAAGAATGATGTGAATGCCAATCGCGCGCGCCTTTTGCGCGAGCATCGCGAGAGGAGTTTCAACTTCCGCCTGGACTGTCATCATCAAATCGGCGAGCTCGTCGATGATGAGGACTATGTATGGAAGAATTCCCCCGGTGTACTCGGTGTTCTCGAACGCGACGTCGGGCCGCTTGGGAGTGTGGAGTGACGCGCCGTCAGTGACCTTGCGATTGAAATCCTGGATGTTTCGCGCGCCGTTGGCCGCCAGAAGCTCATACCGCTCCTGCATTTCCATTACTGCCCACTTGAGTACCGCGGCCGCATCACGGTTGTCGGTTACAACCTTGTGCCGTAGATGCGGAAGAACGTTGTACACCGAGAGCTCGACCATCTTCGGATCAACCATCAGCAATCGCAGAGTCTTCGGCGTGTGCCGGTAAATGAGACTCGTGATCAATGTGTTGACGCACACCGATTTGCCCGAGCCTGTTGCGCCTGCAATGAGCAGATGCGGCATCTTCGCGAGATCGGCGATCACTGCGCGCCCCTCGAGATCTTTTCCGAGTGCGATTGGAAGCGCTGCGGGCATTTTCTGGTATTCGCGGGATTGGAGCATCTCGCTGAACGCCACCATCTCTGAAGTCGGATTGGGAACTTCGACGCCCACCGCCCCTTTCCCAGGAATTGGCGCGACGATGCGAATGCTTTGCGCTCGCATCGCCAGCGCGAGATCGTTCGCAAGCGTTGCAAACTGTCTGACCTTCACGCCCGCGGCAGGTGCGATCTCGAACTGGGTCACCGCCGGCCCGGTCGTGCGCCCTACCAGCTCGCCGTCAACCTTGAACGTGCGGAGCGCATCCATGAGCTTCGCGCCCATCGCGTCGAGCTCTCGATCTCTCTCTCGATCCCTGCGATCCTTTGCGTCAGTTGTCTCCGCCGGACTCATCAGGGTGAAAGGAGGCAGCTCGTCGTCAACCGCGATTTCCACATGCTCGGTCGAGTCGATCGCCGCTGCAATGCGGTCATCGTAGCTGGCAGCGATATCGGCTTTCGATTTCTTGACGCGTTTTGCTTTCTCAGCCCGCGGAGAGCGGGAGTCTTCGCCCGCAGCCTCGTCGTCCATCAGACCGATGTCGATGGCAGGCATTTCTTCCGGCGTGGGCTCAGGTGGAAGATCAGCCATTTTTCTGCGACGCGTTTTCTGGCCGTTCGATTCGATCGCTGCCGCGGCCTCGTCGCTGATGAGAGCATCTACGGGCTTCGGCTTTCGCCCGACAAGCGCGCGGATCGGATTCCACGACAGCGTCGCGGCCATCAACGCGCTCAGCGAAAGTAGAAGGACGATCCACGCGCCCGCTGTTCCCGCAAACTGAAGCAGGTAGAACGCGGTGAAGCTTCCCCACAATCCAGAAAGCGCCGTCGCTGCTCTTAGTCCACCCTCAGCGAGCGAGATGCCAATCGGCAGCAGGACAACGAAGCCGAGCAGGAAGATCATCCACGAGCGATCTGTGCGTTGGTCGAGGCGTCCGAACAACCGAAGAGCGTGCGCGGCGAGCGCGATTGGAATGAGTGCTGCGGCCGGCCAGCCAAGAAATCCGCCGAGCGGCGCGGCGAGAAATTTTCCAGCCCAGCCGAAGCTTGCCGAGACGTCGCCCTGTGCCCTCATCATCGCGAAGCCCTGGGCAGCTAAAGCTCCGCCAAGGAACAACGCAAAAAGAATGAGTGCTATTCCTGCAAGCTCGCGACGAAGGGCCGAGCTGCCGGGAGATGCGCTAGCGTTCGCGGTCAGGTCCGAGTCGGGTGATCTGTCGCTCCTGATAGATGGGGACAACAGGGTGCGAATCCACTGAAGCACAGACGACGAGGTCTCCCC
>JBDUEH010000109.1:0-7143 GCA_040002555.1 Gemmatimonadales bacterium
GCGGTAATTCAACGAAAGATTTCATGCAGACGGAGGCTCGCCGGGGCTTCTCACTCACTGGTCATCTCATCTCCACGGAGGATGCCGAGAGCTTCATCCGCGGAAGCGCCGATGCTGGGCTTCTGCGAATAGTGAGATGAACGGCAACCAGCAGTCGGCCATGGCGGCCCTCAGGGCCGTCGAGCCAATCGCGGCCAGGCTCGATCGCTCTCGTGAGGGCGAGGACCGGGCCGCCGATATTCTTGAGCTCTGGCAGGGAACGGAAACATCCCTTCGCGCTCTCATGGGCGGATCATCGCTCACCGGACAAGGCCTGATTCGCGAGCTTCGCCAGAAAGAGATGATCTCTCTCGGGCAGGCCTACGCGCTTCTCGAATTTCTCGGTGCGCGAGACCGGGCAAATCGCACCAGCTACAAGGCGACCGACAACGATATCGTCGTCGCCCGCGAGGGATTTCGGCAACTCGAGGCAGGATTGAATGCCGCGGTGAGCGAGCCAATAGCTTCGCCGGTCACTCAGGCACCCGTTGCCCCTGCGCCCGTCGCACCGCCAAAACCAGATTATTCTCGCCCCATCGCACCGGCGTCCGCAGCGCCGATTGCCGGTTCGGGAATGCGGTCAACTCCGCCACCACCGGCTTCCTACGGTCCGCCGCCGTCCGCGCCGGTCACACCCGACTCGACTTATGCCGACAAGCCGAGCAGGATGCCGGCGAACTTGTGGTTCATTGTGGCGTTGACCGTTCTCGTAGTCGCTGCAATCGGCGGATACTTCGTGTTCGCAAAACGCTCGACGCCCGAGACTGTCATGAACGCTGCCATCGCGGATATGCAGGCCGGAAAGCACGAAGCCGCCAAAGGCGAGTTCTCCACCCTCGCCCGCGATAATCCGAACCTCGCAACTCCCCACGTCTTCCTCTCTCGGCTGGCTCGTGAAGAAGGAGATCTCGGAACGGCGAGACGCGAGCTCGAAAATGCTATTCGCCTCGAGCCGGGAAATGCCATCGCGCTGAGAGAGATGGGTCTCATTCTTTTCTCGGCTGGCAATTACGAGCTTGCAAGGCGGTTCTTCATCCGCGCACTTGAGGCGAATCCTGCGGACAACGCATCTCAGGGATATCTTGGCTGCGCGCTCTCGCGCCTCAATCGTCTGGATGAGGCGCAACGCTTCCTGTCTCGCGCGGGACCCGGAAGCTGGAGCTCTTGTCTCCCCAACCGCCCTCTGTGATCGAATTCACCAACGCTACCAAAGTCTATCGTTCACTCCTCGGCCGCTCGGTTACCGCTGTCGAGGAGTTTTCGTTACGGGCGGCAGAAGGAGAGGTGCTGGGAATTGCCGGACCGAACGGGGCAGGAAAGAGCACGCTCATTTCGATGCTCCTCGGTTACCTCCGCCCAACTGGAGGATCGGTAACTATCGATGGTCGCGATCCACGGGCCTACGTCGAGCAGAACGGGATCGGTTATCTCTCCGAACTGGTGACGATCAATCCGAACTGGACCGTGGTTACCGTACTTCGCCGGTTCGCGACGCTCGCTGCGCTCCCTCCTTCAGATGTTGGCACTCGCACCGAAGCGGTCATCGCACAGCTTGGGCTCGAGGAGCATCGCGACAAGAAAGTAAAAGCGCTTTCAAAGGGAAATCTCCAGCGTCTGGGGCTCGCTCAGTCGCTGCTGCGCGACGAGAAGGTGATGATTCTCGACGAGCCCACTCACGGGCTCGATCCGCTGTGGACGCAGAAATTCCGCGATATCGTCGACGGACTTCGGCGTCCTGGCCGAACGATCCTCATCGCGTCGCACAATCTGGACGAGCTCCAGCGCGTCGCCGATCGCGTGGCGATCATCGACAAAGGCCGTCTCCAGCGGCTCGTCCAAACCGGCTTCGACCAGACGGCAGAAACCGCCGGGACATATCGAATCGCGGTGGTCACGGGAAAGGAAAAGATGGTCGTGCTATTTCCAGCCGCGGTCGATACGGGTGGCGGTGAATTCGAGCTACCGATCAAGAATCTCGCCGAGTTGAACTCCGCGATCGCCAAGGCGATTGGCGCAGGCGTTATGGTGGCGAGCGTGGTTCCCGCGCGATCGGTGCTCGAGCAGCAGTTCCGCGAAGCTGTTGGAGAACGGAACTGATGAGAGACAATCTCCGGCGTTATGCGTTGTGGCAGATGCGCGACTTCGGACGCGACCGCGCCATCTCGCTGATCATCATCGGCCTTGCACTCGGCGTCACGTTCGTTGCACCCGTTCGCGCCATGCAGGTGGCGATCACCGAGCAGGGTGCGAAACAACTCATCCTCGTGTCGCTCCAGCAGATCGTCTTTATCTGTTCGTTTGTCGCGTTGAACGGAATCGTCTCGAACGATCGCAAGATGGGCTACTACCGATTTCTTTTCTCGAAACCGGTGAGCATTCCCGCGTACTACGCGCAACAACTCGCGATCTACTTCGTCGGGTTTATGGCGATCATGGCCCTGCTTCTCGGCGCATTCGCGGCGTTCGTATATCCGCTGTCTCCTGTTGGACCGCTGATTTATTGTGCTCTCGTTTTTCTTTCGCTTAGCGGAATCGCGTTCCTGATCTCGAGCCTTTTCCGGTTCGACTGGCCGATTCTTGCAGGAGTGTTCCTCGGATCGCTGCTGTTGAACTCGCTCTGGCAGTACAGCGAAGGGTGGCGAAAGCTGGTGCTTGCCGTTCTGCCCCCACTCAATAAGCTCACTTCGCTTCTCGGAACCATTCTCGACCGCGGTACTGTCGATACAATCGAGGTGCTTTGGCTTCTTGGGTACAGTCTGGCGTGTTTTCTCGCAGGACTCTTCGTGCTTCGCCGTCGACCTGTCGGTTGAGTGACGTTCGGCAACTGAGATGACTTCGTTCATCGATCCCGCTTCGGTTCAGCGCACGGTTCTCGCGAATGGACTCACCGTGCTCATTCGACAGGACACTTCGGCACCTGTTGTGGCGATCGTCACTCATGTGAAAGCCGGGTACTTCGATGAGACCGACGATGTGAGCGGCATCGCTCACGTTCTGGAGCACATGTTCTTCAAGGGAACCGAGCGGCGTGGCGTTGGCGAGATAGCGAAGGAAACGAAGGGAAGTGGCGGGTATCTCAACGCGCACACGATTTACGACAACACGACCTATTTCACCGTGTTGCCGTCGTCCGGATTTGCATCCGGCCTCGACATCCAGGCCGATGCTTACGCGAATTCCGTTGTCGATGCGGCCGAGCTGAAGAAGGAGCTCGAAGTCATCATTCAGGAGGCGAAGCGAAAGACCGACAATCCTCCGGCTCTGGCAGTAGAAACGCTTTACGAGCTTCTTCACGACGAGCATCGCATGCGCCGATGGCGTATTGGACACGAAGCAGGGCTTCGCAAGCTGGACCGCGCCGCGATGCTTCGCTTCTACCGGAATTTCTACCAGCCGTCCAATACACTCCTGGCGATTGTCGGTGACGTCGATCCCGAAGAGGCACTCGACAAGGTCGAGCAACTGTACGGGCCACTTCCGAATGCAGTTCCCGATCGTGATGCAGGCCCACGCGAGCCGCATCATGATGACATGCGCTATCGCGAGATCGCCGGCGACATTGCGCAGACACAGCTCGTCATGGGATGGAGAACTGCCGATGCGATGCACGAAGACACGCCAGTGCTCGACGTTGCGTCGCAGATTCTCGCGGCCGGCCGTGCATCGCGTCTCTATCGCGGGCTACGTGAACGACAGCTCGCATCGTCAGTCAGTGCGTACAACTACACGCCGACAGAGTTGGGCGTATTCGTCGTTCACGCTGAGATGGACGCTCAATGCGCTGAAGATGCTGCGCGCGCTGCGTGGGATCAGATACGCGTACTGCGTGAAGGTCCAATCGAGCCAGCCGAAATCGAGCGCGTCCGCAGAATTTTCGAGGCAAGATGGATTCGGCGCCTCGAATCGATGGAAGGCCAGGCAAATCACCTCGTCGAATGGGAAGTACTCGGAGGCTGGCAGCTAGGCGACGAATACTACGAGCGCTTCATGTCCGTCACCGCTGAAGAAATACACGCAGTGGCAAACCGTTATCTGACCCCGGAGCGCGCCGGTATTGTCGTCTATCGGCCCGAGAGCTCGCCGTCCATTGCTTCGGGCCCCGCCGAATTCATCGAGAAGCTCGCGTTGAAACGACCACTGCCTCTCGAAGAGCTGCCGCCGAGGGACATTCCTCCTCCGCCTGAAGAGGCCGCCGCGCCGACACTTGAAAAAACTGAAGCTGGCGTGTCTGTCTATCGAACAGTGAATGGACTCCCGATTCTTCTCAAGACGAAGCCGGGTGCCGCGATTGCTTACCTGTCCTTACAGGCAGTCGGAGGCGTTCGTGACGAGCCGGCAGACATCGCAGGCATCACGATGCTGGTGATGCGATCGTCGCTGAAGGGAACGACAACTCGCAGCGCAGCCCAGATCGCCGAAGACGCCGAGATGCTTGGTGGAAGCATCGGCACGAGTGCCGGGTCTGAAGGATTTGGCTGGTCGATTTCGGTCACGGTGGAACATCTCGAAGCTGCTGCGCAGCTTCTCGCCGACGTCGTTTTCAATGCGGTGATTCCGGCCGATGCTCTCGAGACTGAACGTTCTGTCGCTCTCTCTGATCTTTCGGCGTTGCGCGACGACATGTTCCGATTCCCGATGCGCCTCGTGATGTCCGGGGCGTATGGCGATCACCCGTATTCGCGGTCGCCGCTCGGCACGGAAGAGTCACTCCGGTCGATCACCGTGGACAAAGCTCGCGAATGGTATCGGTCGCACATTCAGTCCGCGCCGCTGGTGCTTGGCGTTGTGGGTGACGTTGTTCCTGACGATGTCGCGGGTGTGTTGGCGCGCGAATTTGGTGCGCTCGTTCCCAATCAACCGAGTCCCGTTGCTGCGCCGATCTGGCCTGCTAAAGCCGGGACGAAGGTAGAGTCGCTCGAGAAGGCCCAGACTGCGCTCGCGCTCGCGTTCCCGGGTCCGTCGAGGACAGACGATCGCCGATTTGCCGCTCAGCTTACGGCGACAATCGCAAGCGGATTGGGTGGCCGCTTCTTCGACGAATTGCGGGATCGCCAGTCGCTAGCCTATACCGTGCATGCCTACACCAGCGAGCATCAGATGGCCGGGATGTTCCTTGCGTACATCGCGACGTCGCCGGAGAAGGAAGAAATTGCGCGACAGGGACTGCTCGCGGAGTTCGACAAGCTGAGAAATGCTCCGGTCACCGCTGACGAGCTGGAGCGCGCCAAGCACTACGCTCTCGGCGGGCATGCTATTCGTCAGGAAAGTGGTGCCGCGATCCTCGGCGATGTTCTCGATGCGTGGATGTTCGGCTCGGGCCTCAACGAGATCGACGAATTCGAGGCGCGGATCTTAGCGGTTACGCCCGACGACATTCAGAAACTCGCGCGCGATTTCTTCGATCCTTCGAGACACGTCGAAGGATTGGTCCGCGGGGTTGGGAAGATCGTATAGGGCGAGTACACGCGTTTTAGACGGTTTTTATCGAGCGGAATTCTCAGCCAATCCCTTCTCAGCTCGGAAAATGGCGCCAACGGCTGAACGATATCGCCCGTTCGCTGACCTGAGACCGCTGAGCACATCGTAGTCGCCCGCCGCGCTGACGATCAGTCCCTTGATTTGCGGCTGGCTCGTTGCCCACGCGAGCACTCCCCACAATGCGAGCTCCTGGCTCTTTTCTCCGTGCGCCAACGGATAACCGCCGGCAGACAGAACCCAATTCGGCTTTGGCTTCGCGTCAAACGAATGCATCCATTTCTGCGCAACACGCATGTCGTTGCTTAAAGTTCTGGCGCCGAAGAAGTCAGGCATCATCGAAAACCCGACCACGTCCATCGGCGATTTCTGGTCGGCGGCCCAGTAGTACAGCGTGCTATCGCGACTGCCGTAGCTCGAGGCCGAAACTCCAACCTTGATTCGTTTGTTGACGAAATGCGCAATTCGCGCCGATCGCGTCAGGTAGTCGATCCAGTATTCAGGTGGCTGACTACCGATGGCGCGCGTGCCCGTTCCGTATGGATCGACCGCGGGAATCAGAATGTCGGGCCGAAGCCGGCGTGCAATGCGATCGATGTCCGCAACCCGCTCCCGTGTATAGTCGCTCGGTGACTTCGCAAACTGCTGCTCGGCGTCTTTGGGATAGCCGAGTGAGATGATGATGAGCGCGCTGTCGGCGCGTCGGTCGTCAACAGTGCGAGCGATCGAATCGAGAGCAGCTAGCTTTGCTCCCTCCGGATTGATGACTATCGAAACGGCGCTCACCCCGATCGAATCAATGAGAGAAATATCTCGATCGAGTGCGAGCGGCGGTGGCGCGCCACGGAGATCAGGAAGGATCTTGATTCCGATGTCGAAATCTCCCTCGGGATGTTCCTGGAGCTGCTCCTTCGCGTACACGGAATAACTCTTTGTCGTGCGAAAGGCACCCGGCATGTAGATCAGCACGAGTCCTGCGGTGGCTGCAGCCGAAAGGGCGATGCCACCGCGAATGACTTTGCTGAATCGCCAGCGCGCGGGTAGCGCTGGCGAGATGAGAGGCACCTGCAGAAATGCAGCTCCCCAGAGAGCCGGAGCTCCGAAAAACACCCCGAGAGTCGCCGCCTGCGCGGCAGAGAGCGCGAGTCCGAAGTCGGGAGGAATGAATCCTCTGGAGATGCCAAATCGCGACAGGGCAACAATCGCGATGATCAGATTGTACACGAAAATCGGCACGCCAAACAACGGAGTGACCAGGCGGCGACTGAGTGCGTATGTCGCCTGAAGCGCAAAGAGAACCGTGGTCACCGGCCAAACCCACGCGACCGGCTGAATCGCGCGACCGTACAGAATCGACGCGGAAGCGTAGGCGATGAGAAGGGCTGGGACAATCAGTAGCCCGGCGAACGCCGTGATTCCCGAGAATGTTCGTGGAACGCGACGCAGTTGCGCGACGCGGCCTGCGACGAGTACGTCCCACATGATCATCACTGCCGCTGCTGATACATAAAGCGCGGCGAGAAAGTGCAATCGGCTCAGGGCTGCTGACACGGCCGGAACCTAGAGTTCACGATAGATGGTGGCAAGCACTGTACAGCGCATCTAGCTTTGCTTGATGGAGCGCGGTCG
>JBDUEH010000110.1:0-7141 GCA_040002555.1 Gemmatimonadales bacterium
TCGCCGCGGATGCTGTTGGCGGGATCGTGTTTCCGGCAGGCGAAGCGTGGAAGGCAGCCCTGATCGCGGACTCCAAAATCCCGCTTTACGGTTCCGATGGATATCATCCAGCCGCGCTTGGCACATACCTCTCCGCTCTCGTCTTCTACGAGATGATTACACGCCACGACGCGCGCCTGTTGCCGGCTCGCGCAGTCGTTGCGGGACAAACGCTGAGTACCTCAACAACGACAGTCCGACAACTTCAACAGATCGCCCACGATACAGCAGCGCGATTTATTCGATAGGCAAATTGAGTGGCAGGCGAATAAGTTCAATGAATGAATCTGGAGAGTCTGCTTGCCACGATGAATCCCGTTTCGCGCCGGGAGTTTCTGTCGCGACTGGCGATCGCTACAGGCGCTGGGCTGGTAGCATGCAAGGACAACGGGACTAATCCAGATCCAGGCGGCACAACCACCGCCTCGCTCGACAACATCATCGTCGTCACAATGGAGAATCGGTCGTTCGACCATCTCCTCGGCTGGCTTCCGGGCGCTGATGGAAGACAGTCAGGGCTGTCCTATCGGGATCCAGGAGGCGTGTCTCGCGCGACGCACCATCTGACGAGTTTCGATGGGTGCGGAATGGCCGATCCGAATCATTCGGCTGAAGGTGGTCGAGTCCAATACAACAACGGCGCGTGCGATGGGTGGCTGAAGGCGCCAGGCAGTGATCAGTCAGCAATCGGGTATTACCTGGCAGCGGACCTTTCCTTTATGTCGCAAGCCGCGGCAAGGTGGACGGTTCTCGACAGATACTTCGCACCGTTCCTCGGTCCAACTTTCCCGAATCGGATTATCTCGCAGGCCGCGCAAACGGATCGCGTCTCGAACACGCTCGTAGCGAGCACTCTTCCGACAATCTGGGATCGTCTATCGCCAGCTGGTTTGTCGGGCGCAAACTACGGCACGCAGCTGACAACGGCTTCGCTATGGGGAAACAAGTATCAGTCGATCATCAAGCCAATCGCGAAGTTCTTCTCCGATGCCGCAGCGGGCACTCTTCCGAACGTTTCGTTTGTCGATCCCGAGCTGACAGCTGATTTCAGCAACAGCTATCATCCGCCTGGCGACATCCGCAATGCTGAGGCGTTTCTCGGAAGTATCTACACAGCAGTAACGACAGGGCCTCAGTGGAAGTCGTCGCTGCTAGTAATCACGTTCGATGAATGGGGTGGCTTTTACGATCACGTTCCGCCAGCTCTCGCTCCACTGTCGCAGATAGAGCGAACTGCCGGGAACACTGACGGGCTTCGCGGGTTCAGGGTGCCGACAATACTCGTGTCACCTTTCGTGAAACGACAAAACGTGTCGAGTAAAGTGTACGATCACGCGTCGATCCTGCGGCTGATCGAATCGCGCTGGAGTCTTCAGCCGCTCGCCTTGCGTGATGCGAGCGCAAACAATTTGATGGATGAGATCGATCTAACAATGCCGGTCGTGAGCGTCCCAGCCATTGTTGTGCCGGCTGGTCCATTCGGTACGGCTTGTGTCTGATTGCCGGGATGGCTACTGAGTTTGAACAATCTCGTCAGTGATGCGGTAGGCACCGTCCAACCACGCGATAATTTCTTCGGCGCCGGGATGATCGATGCCGGCGTAGCGCGCGCGAAGAGTCTGCTCTTTTTCTCCCAGTCTATCGAGTCCGATGTCCTGAAGCGTCAATAAGTCTTCACGGACCATTTCGCCCAGGTCGTCGCCAAGGACTTCTGCGCAGGCATGTCTGAATGAGGCAGCGTATTCGTAGGTGGTACCAAGCCGATAGCTGTCGGAAAGTGTAATGGCGGGAATCAAGCCGAGCGTCGGTTGAAGTGCCGGGTTGATCCCGTGAGCTGCCACGTGATCGCCCATCTCTGCCGGACGGCCAGTGAATCCACGAAGGTGCAGGTACTGCGACATTCGCTGGCCATCGTTCACGGGATAGTTGTCCCAAATGAGAGGCCTTCGCTGAAGAATGTTCGCCACGCGCTCGAGATGTCCGGTCGAGTATTGGCGTGAAATGACCTCTTCGCCTGTCCAGAAAATCTCGATGGCCGGATCCAGGTTCTTTCCGAGATCTTCCAGATAGTCAGGCGGTCGAGCGCCAAATACTCGGTCGAGGACTGGATCGTCCGAGTAGTAGCTTGGGCACATGATGACTCTCGATGCATTCGTTCGCGCGGCTGACCACTCCACAATTTCTATTTGTTTAGCTGCAAGACCGGCGACGTCACCGCGCATGTCGTCGAACAGGATCGCCAGGTCTTCAATGCCCAGCGAATCAAAGAAAGCGAGCTTGGATGTCAGCGCTTGGCGAGCGGCCTCATCAAAATTGTTGAACAGCTCGTACGGGCTGAGGCCAATTCCAAAACGCACGCCATTTTTCCGGCAAAACGCGGCGAACGCTGTCAGATCGGCGGCGTAACCATTGGGATGCGATTCCTGCCATCTCCTCCGTAGAAACACGTCCGCTTTCGGTGCGTACATGTAGAAGCGGTAGCCGTACGGGGCAAGAAACGACACGGTCTCCCTGCGGGCATCCCAGCTCCAGGGCTTTCCATAAAATCCTTCGATGATTCCGAGCTCTTGCATCAAATGGGTGATCTCTCGATGTGAATCTTGCGACGCAAGAATAACGCACAAACACCTTCACCGCTGAAGCGCTGAGAATGGCTGCGCAGGCGAATAGATTTCTTTGATGACTTTCGGACTTCTGGCCAACCGACGCCGGGACAAGCTTCGCGTGAGGCCGCTGGACCCTGCGTTGCTCGATACACTCGAGCGAAACTTCTCGGTGTTTTCGCGGCTCTCCGATGCTGACCGGGCGGAACTGATTGGCCACATGCAGGTTTTTCTCGACGAGAAACACTTCGAAGGCTGCGACGGACTCGTTCTCACGGACGAGATGCGGGTGATGATCGCGGCGCAAGCGTGTCTCCTTCTGCTGCATCGCGACACGGACTATTACCCCGAGCTAACGTCGATCCTCGTCTATCCCTCCGGCTACACAGAGGAAAGCGTCCGTCATATCGGCGGAGGAATCTGGGAAGAGGGCCCCGAAGACCGACTCGGGCACACCGCCCACAGGCTCGGCGCACTGGTTCTGGCCTGGGATGCGGCCAGCCACGGTGCGCGCGATCCCAGCGACGGGCATAACGTCGTGCTTCATGAGTTCGCGCATCAGCTCGACTTCGAGAACAGAGATGCGGATGGAACTCCTGCCCTCGACACTCACGCGCAATACGTCGCGTGGGCGCGAGTGATGAGCGCGGAATTCAATGCGCTGCGTATGGCGGAAGCCCATGGATTGCCTACGGTACTCGACCGATACGGCGCGACCAACCAGATCGAGTTCTTCGCAGTTGCAACGGAGGCGTTTTTCGAACGGCCGCGTGCGCTCAAGGCAAGACATCCGGAGCTTTACCGGGAGCTGCAAAACTTTTTCAAGCAGAATCCGGAGGAGTACTCATCGGAGTTGTAGGCCTTGTCAGGCGACGTTCGTCTGGACATACTCGACATCTCGCTCGATGCCCTGACAAAGGAGACTTACGAGTCAATCCGGATTGGCCTCGACTTTGACAAAGTCATGGCGGGTGTGGAGCGAGTCATCGCTGCCAACCTTCCTCACACAAAAATCCTCGTGAGACTTGTTCGCCAGCGAAACAACTTTCACGAAGTGAAAGCCTTCGCGAAGCGCTGGCGTTCGCGTGGCGTTGGGGTATTCATCTACTCCGCGCACGACAGAGCAGGCGCTGTGACAAACTTCGATGAGCGCATCAGGATGCCGCGGGAGGCACAGACTCTTTTTCTCAACATCGAACGCAAGGCGTCGCGCATGTACTTTGGTCATTGCCCGATCCCTTTCACGCTTGCGAGCATCCTCCACAACGGTGACGTCCTGATGTGCGTCAACGACTGGGCCCGCAAGGAGATTGTCGGCAACGTTCGAGAGAATACCATCGCCGAAGTGTGGAACGGCGATCGAATGCGCGAGTTGAGGGAACTGATCAGCAAACGCGACTACCACCAGATCGGTGCGTGTCGCGACTGCGGCCTGTTGAAGGACGGCTGGTTCTAGTTTCGTCCAGCGAGTGAAGGCCAGACTTGCTGAAGTGTCTTCATCGGATCGCGCGCGATGTAAATCGGCACGTTTCGCTCTTCGCCAACCGACCATGGATTTCCGACGGTTTTCACGAGCGTAACCTCTTTGAAGAATTGCTTTAGTGATTCCTCGCGAACGCCCACGGCGACAACCACGTCTCCGGGTTTGTCGCCGGGACCAAAAAACCAGTAGGTGCCGGCAGCGCTGACCACCGGCGGCAGGCCCAGCTTTGGTCCGTAGTAGTCAATGGCTCCGGCTTCGCCATAGTTCGCGGCGAGTATCACCGCGCGCGCTTTATCTCCAGGCGGCAAGGAATTAAAAACCTTCGCGACCTCCGCCACCTGCTCCGGCCATCCAATCATGTCGGCGTAGTCCTGAGGAAGGCGGTCGAGCTCGCCTTGGTTGTTCCTGAGGGCGGATGTCGCGCCAATCGCCAGCGAGTAATTCGCCATTCGCTCCGGCGGAAGAATCGGAATGCCAATCGGCAAGGTCAGAAGCCCGAACCCAATCAGCAGTATCCCTGCAGTCCACTGCAAAGCAAGCCGGACACTGCGCCGCGATATCAGGTCCATCGCGCATGCGCCGGCAGCGAACAGCGCCGGATAAACTGGACCGAGGTAGTAGTCCTTGCCGTGAAGAATCATGAGGATGAAGAACACGAAGAGGCACGTCCATCCGGCGACGCTGAACCGCCTCAGCGGCCTGACCACCAGCAACGCGATCAATCCACCTAACGCGAGAACGAATCCTGGCCCGAGCTCTATTTGACCCGCGATGAAAATGGACGGCGTTACGCGCTCGAGCTGACTAGCCTTGAGGTCCTGCATCTGCTTTAGAACGGGATAGTCGAGCAGCATCTGACCAATAACGCTCGGGCTTCCAAGCAGGATCGCGATCACCATCGCAATCCATGGCCAACGCGTGAGAAGCCAACGACGTTGCGGACTCACAATTACTGCGAGAAGCGCAGCGCTCCCGAAGAAAATCGCACTGAACTTCGTGAGCAGTCCTAAACCTGCGGAGACTCCAAACCAGATCCACCATTTTGGTCTCTCGGTCTGTACAAGACGCACCAGGGAATAGAGCGCGACGGTCCAGGCGAGCTGATCGAAGACTACTGGCTGAAAAAGATTCCCCGCTCTCAAAAAGAGAGGCGACGCAACAACGGCGGTCGCCGCCAGAGCCTGTGCCGTACGACTTCCGCCCAGGTGAATCGCGATCTTCGCTGACAGATAGACAATCACACCCGAGGCAATCGCAGCTAGAAACCGGATCGCGAAAATCGAATCGCCAAGAAGCGTGTGGGAGAACTTGGCGAGGATGGCGATCGCCGGAGGGAATTCCATTCGAAACAGGTCGAGATGCCGGCCCATCGCCATATAGAGAAATTCGTCGCGCTGAATTCCATAGGGCGAGAACAAGTTCGTCGCGAAATGCATGGCGATGGTCAGTGCCACAAGGAGCAATACGACGCGCGAAGTCGCTTGCGGAGGCGTATCTTCTGGCGCGAGAGGCGCGCCTTCGTTTTGATTCCCGGTCACAAAACTCCATTCGTCGATGAAGCGAATCCTTCAGCTGGTCCTGCTAGTGGTCGTGATTCTTGCCGGCGTCGTGCTGGCCAGAGCGATCGCATTCACGCCAAGGCACGTAGAAGTTCAGCCACCAGTTGCATTCCTGCCAGCCGGCGGCGCCGCCGAGCGTCTGGCAGGTGCCATACGCATCGCGACCATCTCTCCAAGCGACAGTACGCAGCGCGATTCAACCGCGTTTCGCGCCATGCACGATTACATCTTCAAGTCGTTCCCTCACGTGAGCTCAACCCTCACCCACGAGGTAGTCGGACAGGACGCACTACTATATGAGTGGAAGGGAAGCGATCCGTCGCTCGTGCCGGTTGTGCTCATGGGCCACATGGATGTCGTTCCTATCGATCCAGGCGCCCTTAAATTATGGAAACACGCACCATTTTCAGGCGACATCGCCGGCGGCTTTATCTGGGGCCGGGGCGCTCTCGACGACAAGTCGACAGTAATGGGCGTGCTCGAGGCGGCCGAATCCCTGATCGGCGAGGGATTCGTTCCGAAGAGAACTATTTACTTCTCGTTCGGCGCTGATGAGGAAGTAGGAGGCTCCAAGGGCGCAGCGAAAATCGCGGAGCTGCTGAAGTCGCGAGGAATCAAACCGTACTTCGCGCTGGACGAAGGCGGCACCGTCGTCGATCACGCGATGGACGGAGTAAAGTCGCCCGTCGCGGTAGTCGGAATTGCCGAGAAGGGCTACGCAACGCTGGAGCTTTCGGTAAAGGCAGAAGGCGGACATTCATCCATTCCACCACGTCACACAGCCGCTGGGATTCTCGCCGCCGCGATCACTAAAATTGAAAACAACCCCCTTCCGGCGAGTATCGGTCCGGAGATGGGGCAGCTCTTCGACGTTGTCGGACGCGAGATGCCATTCGGGCGAAGAGTCCTTTTCGCAAATCAGTGGTTGCTCGGTCCGGTTCTCAAAAAAGTTCTGGCGTCAAAAACCGCTACCGACGCAATGCTTCGAACGACAACGGCGGTGACCATGCTCGAGGGAAGTCCAAAGGACAACATCCTTCCAACGCTTGCCAAAGCAACGGTCAACTTTCGGATCGTGCCGGGAGAAACGAGCGCCAGCGTCATAGCTCACGTAAAAAAAGTCGTCGACGATCCGCGAGTCGAAGTAACTACCGTCGGAACTACCTTCGAGCCGTCACTTCCGTCGCCAACCAATGATGCCGCGTGGTCAGGCCTCGTCACGACAATTCGACAGATCTACCCTGAAGCCGTGGTCGGTCCATACCTGGTGCTGGGCGCCACCGACTCCCGCTATTTTCGCGGAATCACTCCGAACGTCTATCGCTTCACTGGCAACCGGATCGACATCGAAGATCGAAATCGCGTTCACGGCACAAATGAGAGAATCGCCGAGAAGAGTTATCTGGACGGGATTCGGTTTGTGCATCAGCTGATCAAGAATACCGCGGGGTAGATCA
>JBDUEH010000111.1:0-7135 GCA_040002555.1 Gemmatimonadales bacterium
CCGGCATCTTCTCGGACTTGTTGTTGTAGTAAACGAGCGAGTCGTTGTACTTCTTTGAAAGTGGCCCGGTCTTAGGCGTTTTTTTCAGCAATCCTACGTAGTTGAATGCATAGAGCAGCCAGTTATCGGGATTGCTCGGATCGAGCGCAACCAACTTGTCGATCACCGGATTCACCTTGTCGTTCTCTCCGGCCTGGATGTAGCTCGCGGCCAGGTTGCTGAGCGCGTCACGCTGATAGGGATTGCGCGCGGCAACCGCATTGAACAGAAGCGCTGCATCGTCAGGGCGCTTGTTCTGCGAAGCGACCACGCCGGCTTCAAGGATCGTCGCTTCGGCATACTTCGACGGATCAGCGATCATCGGAGCGTAAATCTTTCCGAACTGAGCGCTGTCACCGGCCGCGATGTACATCTTGGCGATATTCGTGACGGCGGTCGTCCCCTGTATATCATCTCTCGTGGTCAGAAGCGGAAGCCACCCGGCAATTGCTTCGCGTGCAAGTGCCTTCCTGTCTTCGCCCTTCGCTTCCTGTGCACGGAGGGTCATCGTTGAGGCGAGGTTGTAGTTCGTGCGATCTCTGATGTCCGCATAGGCACTGTCTACTCCGGCGGCGGTCAGGGTTTGCTTTGAATACTCGAGCATGTCCGGAAAATTCTTCCGTGCCTTTGCTACGCTGGCGAGAACGCCGTACGCATATGGGGACTTGCGATCGAGCGTAAGCGACCGGCGAGCGTAGATCTCAGCTGAGTCGAGCTTGTTATCGTTGAGCGCGTTGATGGCTGCGTTCGTAACATTCAGCCACGCCTTCTGCTGGCGGAACGGCGCCATGTACGTCGCGCATACAGGCGAGGTCTGTTCGACGACCGTAATCGACGAGTCAGCGGCAGCGAAAAGGTCGATCGTTCCGCTTGGATCAGTCGCGATTCCGACCGCGCTTCGCGGCAACACCGCCTGCACTGTGGGCAGGTCGAGAAACATCACATAGGCCGAGCCAAGCAGGAATGCTCTTCCGACCGGGTTGTCGTTCTTGTACCCGGGTGCGGTCAGCATGGCGACGACGTCCTTCAGGTCCTTCGTCGGATCGGTGCCGGCCTTGAGTGCGCCCTGGGCCTTGGCTAGTGACAACGTTGCACGCGCAATAGTCTGCGGCTTGCCCTGCTCGATTTCGCAGGTTGGACCTCCTGATGCTGCAGGCGCCGCTGGTTTCTGGGCGAAAGCCGGGGTCGCAACTACTATAGTAGTCAGCGCTACGACGCGGACAAGAAGAGACGGAGAGATGGTTTTCATCGACTTGCTCCTAACTGTGTGGAACATGGCAAAACTGCCGATCCATCGGGGCTCGGCTGCTCGAGTTACAGTGGTGGTGAATTCTGGATCGGTTACTAATATACCCGCCCTTGTCGATCGTTCCAGAAAGGCGGGCGTCAGATTGTCGTTGTGCGACGAAACAGGCGAAATCCCCCCGGTACGACAGCCCGCTTCCGCTTTCCGGGGTCAACCGAGTATGCTGTGCGTATAATGAGCCGAATCTCGATGCACATGGCAACTAGTTGAGTCCAGCCTCGCCACACCGGAAGGCAATCGAACATCTCAAGGCCGTCGATCCCGTGATGGCCGATGTCATCGCACGTGTCGGCAAATGCACTCTCGAGACGCGCGCTGAGTGGACTCACTTTGACGCGCTTGTCCGGTCGATTGTCTATCAGCAGCTATCGGGGAAAGCCGCGGCGACGATTCATGGCAGGGTTCTGGAACTGATCGGCGATGGCGATGGAACTCCGTCGAAGATCGTAGCGACATCGCATGACGCATTGAGAGCTGCCGGGCTTTCGAACCAGAAGGCGAGCTATGTGAGAAATCTTGCAGAGCATGTGCTGGACGGATCGTTGCCTGTGAATTCCCTGCACGAATTGACGGACGATGAGATCATTGCTGCGCTGACCCAGGTAAAAGGCATTGGCCGCTGGAGCGCGCAGATGTTCCTGATGTTCAGGCTCGGCAGGCCCGACGTGCTGCCCGATCTGGATCTTGGAATACAGAAAGGAATTCAGAAGGCTTATCGAATGAGAAAGCTGCCGACTCCCAAGCAGGTTCTCTCGAGGGGAGCGACGTGGGCGCCGTACCGGACGATCGGGGCCTGGTACATGTGGAGGATACTCGAGGTCGAATAGGATCAAAACTCCGCGCGAGCCCGGACTGTTGCTGTGTGAAGAGGGTACTTTAAAGAATGCCAATTGCCGATTTTGAAAACCTTCCTGAGTCGTCCCGGGTCTGGGTTTATGGATCAGAGCCCGCGCTTAACGAGAAGAACACGTCCGAGATGCTGGCCGAAGTCGATCGATTTCTTCAAGGATGGCGGGCGCACGGAATCCCCTTGTATAGCGCGCGCGATTGGGCGGACGACCGTTTCTTGACGATCGCAGTCGATCAGGAAAAAGAAGGTGCTTCCGGTTGTTCGATTGACGGGCTATTCAGGACGCTCAAGTCCCTCGAAGCGAGCATCGGCGGTCAGCTCGTGACGAGCGGACTCGTTTACTATCGTGGACAGGATGGAACAATCCACGCTGTTCCTCGCGACAAGTTTACAGAGTTGAGCAAGCAAGGCGCGATTGATGCCGACACCGAGGTGTTTGACCTCTCGGTGACGAACCTGGGCGAGTGGCGCGCGCGATTCAGATCGCGCGCGGCCGACTCGTGGCATGCGTCGTTGATGGGCTAGCTAGACGCGGTGTGTGTCCGCGCGCCAGCTCTTCACCGCTTTCTTGATGTCGGTCTGAGTCTTGAATTCCCCGGTCATCGTGCGGTGAGCCAGGTCGGGTACTTCTTCATCAGAAGCAAACCGCAGTGCCACCAGCTGACCCGCCGTAAGATCGTTCACCTTGTCGCGATGCTCGGCCGGCAGCAATGCGCCGAGTCGCAGGCGTTCTTCGAGGCGGATGATTCGGTCCTGGGCTTTGACAGCCATGCCTCTCGCGACGAACGCGAAAAGCAGCAGCGTGAAGGCGACGAGCAGAACCCATCCCTGATACGATGTCTGGTTGCGATACCAGCGAACGGCTTCGACGCCGACGTTGATCAAGAGCACCGGAACCGTGAAGTAGTGAAACGCGGGAACGAATTGTCTATGTGTTTTGAAATCCTGGCTCTTCGCCATGGAGTCTCCTTGTTGGTTGCACGAAGATAGGGGCGGACCACTGGGTTGGCCACGAGACTTTTTCTATGTCGCGGAGGAATCTCCCAGAGCGGCAGCGGCATAACGCTTTAAACGGGCGATCATCGCATTCAGCCCGGCTTCACGTGCGCCCAGTCCGATGCTTTCCATCAGCGTGCGAACGAAATCCGAAGGAATGGCGAGCGTCGTCGCGGGCGACCGTCCGTTCACCGCGTCGAATATGATCGCGAGTACGGCTGCAATCGTCGGTGATTGGCGAACGTTGAGGTCCGCATGGAAGAACATCTTTCCGTCAACGACTTCGGGTATGATGTCCACCCGCGTCTGGCATTCGGGAACCGTGAAATCAGTTCGGTCGATGTCCTTCAGCCGTTCTGGAAACGGTTCGAGCTTCTTCGAGTACGAAACGAGTGACTGCATTTTCTCTTCGCGTGACATGGTACGGAAGAGTTTCAGTACCCGGTCGATCGACGGCGGAATTGCGGGCGTTGTCGCTTCGGACATGACCGAAATCTAACGTGACGAAATCGACCTACACTTGGGCGATCAACGCGTCGTTTTCGCGTACTGCCTCACCGCGAGCGTAAGTACCGCTGTCCCCATAACCGCGAGAATCGCGAGAGGCCGGGCGATGTCCACAATGTTCGCCCCCTTGAGAAGAATCGCGCGCATGATCTCGATGATGTGCTTCACCGGGTTGAGCTCGGCCAGCCATTGCGCCCACGTCGGCATGGAGCGGACCGGTGTAAAGAGTCCGCTCATCAGCAGATATACGAGGATCATGAAGAACGAGATGAACATCGCCTGCTGCTGTGTATCGACGAGAGTGGATATGTAGAGTCCGATCCCCAGGGCCACGATGAGATAGATGGCGGCCGCGAAGAAGACCAGGACAAGACTTCCGCGCATGGGAACGTGGAATGCCAGCGCCGCGAACAGCAGCCCAAACGCCAGCATCGCCATTGCAATGGTCCACAATGGAATGAGCTTGGCCGCGATGAAGGCGCTTCGCGGGATCGGGGTAACGTTTAGCTGATCGAGAGTTCCCAGTTCCTTCTCACGCACGATATTCATCGCTGTGAGAAGTGTTCCGACAAGAGTCAGGAGCTGGACGAGGATTCCCGGGACCATGTAGTTCCTGTAATCGAGCTCCGGGTTGTACCAACCACGCGTGCGGATGTCGATCGCGGGCGCAGCCGCCGCCGTCGGCGTCAGCTTCGCGCCGAGGTCCTGCGAATATGATGCGACGATCTGTCGAGCATAGGCCGCGGTCACACCGGCGAGGGCCCCATCCTCCGCGTTGAAGATGAGCTGTGTGCTTGCCGCCCTGGTGCGGACGAGGTCGTTCTCGAATCCGTGAGGAATGGTGAGAATCATCCCTGCTGTACGATTCAGAATTGCCTCATTTGCCAGGCCCGATGAAGCAGACGCACCGACAACAGCGAAGCGTCCCGACGCAACAAGGTGATCTACCAGGCCGCGAGATGCGTCCGAGCGATCTCCATCAACGAGATACATCCTTGCAGTTTTTACCTCGAATGTCGCCGCGGCCGACAAGAGCAGAAGCTGCACCATCGGCATCAATATCATTTGCCGCAGCATGACCTTGTCGCGAAAAATCTGAAGGTATTCCTTCCGCAACAGCACCTTCAGTACGCGAAGGTTCACGACATCCTCGGCTTGAATGCCCGCACTGCAATTGCCATGAGAATCATCGTCATCACCGCGAGGATCAGGGTCTCGCGCCATAGATAATCGAGGCCAACGCCCTTCAGCATGATTCCGCGCGCAATGATGATGAACCATCGCGCCGGCACGATGTTACTGACCAGCTGGAGAAACTTTGGCATGCTCGCGAGGGGGAAAATCATTCCAGACAGCAGCGCGCTCGGCATCATCGTTACGAGGAGCGCGATCAACATGGCGACACGCTGAGATGTCGTCACCGACGCGACGAGAACGCCGATCGAGAGCGACACCATCGAGTAGAGAATGCTTTCGAACAGAAGGAGCGAAATGCTACCACGAAACGGAACGTGGAAGATGAGCCAGGCGGCCAGCAGGGCGGTGATCACGTTCGCGAATGCGAGGCCAAGGTAAGGAAGAACTTTGCCGACGATGATCTGCCACGGGCGCAGCGGCGATACCAGAAGTATCTCCAGTGTTCCTTTTTCCTTTTCTCTTGACAGTGAGATCGCTGTCATGAGCGCGGACACAAGCGTCAGGACAAGCGCAATGAGGCCGGGAATGAAAAGATTGACGCTCTCGAGAGTCGGGTTAAACCGCATCCGTATCTGCGGAGTGATCTGAACGGATTGAGGACGGCCCAGGCTCAATTCCTGTTCGTAACCATTGATGACCGCGCGAGCGTAAGACTGCATTGTCGTCGCGGTATTCGGGTCAGCCGCGTCGATGGCAAGCATGACATGAGCGCGACCGCCCGACTTCAGCTGCGAGGCAAAATCCGGCTCGAACTCCAAGGCTATGTCGAGCTGGTTTCGACGGAATAGCGGTTCAACAGCCTGAATTGTCGGGACTACTGCAACGATCTTGAACCTGCTTCCTGCAACAAATCGCGATCGGAGTGCGACTGTCGCGTAGTCAGGCGAAGGATCGACAACGGCAAGACGTACGTCACGAACGTCGCTTCGTAGCGCGTATCCGAAGAGAATCACCTGCACGAGCGGCATCATGAGCAAAATCGTCAGAGTCTGCCGGTCGCGCAGGATATGTCGCAACTCCTTCACGATGAACGCGAGCAAGGTCGAGGTCATGACGCTCGCGCCAGGCGGACGAACAGTTCGTCGACCGTATTGACCTTCCACTTTGCCTTAAGCTCTTTCGGCGTGCCGAGCGTCACAATGTGTCCGTCGACCATTATGGAGATCCGATCGCAATACTCTGCCTCGTCCATGTAGTGTGTCGTGACGAAAACGGTCGTCCCACGAGCCGCTGCAGCGTAGATCAATTCCCAGAATTGTCGCCGCGTTATCGGATCAACTCCGCCGGTGGGCTCGTCCAGAAAAACGACGGCAGGCTCATGCAGAAGCGCGACGGAGAACGCGAGCTTCTGTTTCCATCCTAGCGGCAACCGACCCACTAATTCATTCGTGAGCCCAAGCGTCTCCAACATTTTAGACGACCGCTCGGCTATCTGCGCTTCCGTGAGTCCGTAGATGCCACCGTAGAGCGCGATGTTCTCCAGCACCGTCAGGTCTTCGTAAAGAGAGAAGCGCTGGCTCATATAACCGATGCGTTGCCGGATCTGCTCCATCTGTGTGGCGACGTCCAAGCCGGCAACGTGGGCCGAGCCGGACGTGGGTGCGAGAAGACCGATGAGCATCTTGATTGCCGTCGTCTTGCCCGCGCCATTTGCGCCGAGGAAACCGAAGACTTCGCCGGCGCCGACGTCGAAGGTGATCTTGTCCACTGCCGTGAACGAGCCAAATCGCCGCGTGAGATCGCGGACGACAATTGCAGGCCCTGTCGCAACAGGCTCAGTCACGACGCTTTCTGTGCCGGTGCGGACATCAACTCCATGAAGCTGTCTTCAATACCGGCCGAGATTGGATGAGCGGTGGCGCCAACGAATCCCTGGGATTTCATGTACGCATCGAGCTCCGACGAAACTGTCGAGGGATTTGCGCCAGGCCGATTGTCCGTGTAATGGAGCTCGGCTCCGAACGGAAAAACCGAATGGACGTGCGGCGCTTTTCGAAGAGCGAGCAGCAGTTGATAGCGATCGTTGCTTGTAACGGCGACCAGCGGAAGCGGATAGTGTCGGCCGATGTCAGTCGGCGGATCGATCTCGAGTAGTCGGCCGCCCTGAATGAGGGCGACGCGATCGCATCTCATCGCCTCATCCATGTATGGGGTGGACACGATCACGGTGAGGCCAGAGTCGCGAAGCAAGTGTAGTTGATCCCAGAACTCACGCCGTGACACCGCATCGACGCCAGTTG
>JBDUEH010000112.1:0-7071 GCA_040002555.1 Gemmatimonadales bacterium
TGTTCACTGGCTAGTCGGTGCGCACACCCGTGCGCGATAGACAGTAAAGATAACCACCCCAGGGGCATTGTCAATGAAAACCCTGGCCGGGGGTGCCCAGACCCGTAAAGCTTGAGAGATTTAGGGTTGAGCCGGGTGAGGAAAATCGCCGTTGGGACTTCCCGAGACAGAAAAGGACGAAGAAAACATGGGTGAGAACAAGGACATCATACATCGGCAGAATTACGCCTCCGGGGCAACGTGGGAGCCGATCGTTGGATACTCGCGGGCAGTGAGGGTCGGTGCGCACGTGCACGTATCTGGAACCACGGCAACCGGCCCGGACGGTTCGATCGTCGGCGTCGGAAACCCAGGCGCGCAGACCGTTCAAACAATCGCCAACATCAAGGCCGCGCTCGAGGCCGTCGGAGCAACACTGGACGACGTCGTGCGAACGAGAATCTACGTTACCGACATCGCTCAATGGGAAGCGGTTGGACGAGCGCACGGTGAAGTGTTCGGCGCAATACGCCCCGCTACATCGATGGTCGAAGTAAGCGCGTTGATTTCCCCGGAGATGCTCGTCGAAATCGAAGCTGATGCGTTCCTCGGCGCCGAAGATGAGCCGCCAGAAGCCCCGTCGCGCTGATCGATGACAATCGCCTACCACACAGCCGACGTCTTCACGGACACGCCGTTCGGCGGCAATCCACTCGCAGTCATCCCCGACGCGCGCGGATTGACCGACGAGCAAATGCTTTCTCTGACGCGCGAGTTCAATTACTCGGAAACGGTATTCGTTTTCCCGCCGAAGGATTCGGCCAACACGCGGAAGGTAAGGATCTTCACTCCGGGGTCGGAGCTGCCGTTTGCCGGACACCCAACCGTCGGCGCTGCATTTGTACTCGCGGCAGTAGGAGCGATACCGCTCGACGGAGACGAAACCCGTATTGTCTTCGAGGAAGGTGTTGGCCCGGTACCCGTGCTCATTCGATCGAAAGATGGGAAGCCGTACTTCACCCAGCTCAGCGCGGCAAAGATGCCGGCGCGCGGCCCGGACTCGTACGACGTTCGCACCATAGCGGCGATCCTGTCGCTGTCGGTCGCTGACCTCCACACGAAGGGACCGTATTCAATCGAGGCGGTCTCTGCCGGTGTTCCGTTCGTATTCGTTCCGGTTCGCGATCTCGATGCACTCGGCCGCGCGCGCGTGAACCTCGAACGCTGGGAAAAGGAGCTCAAGGGAACCTGGGCGCCGGAGATCTTCGCCTTCGCGGAGCACGAGGACTCGCTTGGTCAGAATGGCGTGATAAAGGGAGACGCGATCATCCAGGCAAGAATGTTTGCACCGAACATGGGCGTCGCCGAGGATCCCGCGACGGGCAGCGCGTGCGCCGCACTGGGCGGCTATCTGGCGTGGCGATCAGATGTGAAGGACGGAACGCTGAAATACCTCGTTCATCAGGGCGTCGAAATGGGCCGGCCGAGCAAGCTCTTCGTCGAGTCAGACGTAAGTGGAGGAGAAGTGACGGCCGTGCGCGTTGGAGGCGCCAGCGTACTCATTGCTTCAGGGAAGCTCCACGTTCCCTGAAAATCAAAAGCCAGAGATTCGGGATCGAATCTCTGGCTTTTGAAATCCCTTGTTAGCGGCTAGAGCTCGTAACGCGCTTTAGCGTAGACAAAACGTCCGTTGAATCCAAACGTCGTCACCGTATTGCTGTACTGGAAAATTCCGCTGTTGTTGTTTTTGGCGATTTGCTTGTCCGGATAAACGTCGAACAGGTTGTTCGCGCCTACTGTGAAACGGAGCTGACGAAGCACTGAATACGAGGCGTTGAGATCGGTGATCCATTTGGCCCCGAAGGTCTGATCCAGCGCAGGGTCTGTCGCGCTGCCACGGAAACCGACTTGCCCGTAGCGTTGCGAATGGAGATTGGCCGCAAAACGTCCGATTGAGTGATCGAGAGTGAGACTCACGGTGCGGTGAGGCTGGCCGACCTCGATTCGCCCGCGCTCGACCCGGTCAAAGAGCACAGACTGCTGTGACGCGAGTGCGGGCGGCGTTGCGGCCACGCGGACGACACGGGTTTTTGTATCGTTAAAGCCCCCCGTGAATCGGCTGACGCCGTACTCCGCGAAGTCGAGTGCGTAACGTGCTACAACGTCGATACCTGCTGTGTGTGTATCGATAGCGTTGGTGAAATAGCGAGCGCCACTAACCCCAGGGAATCCCTGCGCCGTGAGGAATGCTGTCAACGCGGCGCCAGTGAAGTTTCCGGAGAAAACGATACGATCGTCGATCTTGATATTGTAGTAGTCGGCCGTAAGGGTCAGGTTCTGAACCGGCGCCAGCGCGAGCCCGATGCTGGCGTTCACAGACTTCTCGGCCTTGAGCGGCTTGGCGCCGAGCGCTTTCGCGGCGCCGCTTTCAACAGGAAACGTGCGCGCTTCGACCGGCACTAGTCCAGCTCCCAGGTCTAGGAAGTTGGTTGACGTCGCCGCGTAGAACTCCTGGCTCAATGATGGAGCGCGGAATCCCGTGCTCAAGGCTCCGCGAATCGCGTAACCGGGGGCGAACTCATACCGCCCGGTCGCTTTTCCAGTCGTCGTGCCTCCAAAGTCACTGTAGTGCTCCGTACGTCCTGCAACCCCAACGAGGAGGTTTTTCAGAAGATTGGTCTCGAAGTCAACGTAGCCCGCGACGTTGGTTCGGCTGTTGTCGCTGGCATCGGTTGGCCTGAATCCTGGGAAAACCTGAGCTCCTGGAGCAGGTTGGGCTCCCTTACTGGGACCATCGAGAACCTTCTGCCCGCCGTCGATATAAGAGTTTGGCTCACCCGCGCCGATGCCGTACATGTCTCGTCGAGCTTCCGCGCCAATTGCAACGTTTAACGCGCTTGCAAACGCGCTCATCGGAAACGCGCGAACGAGATCGAGATTGGCCGTAGCCTGGCTGAACTTGAGCTTGCCGGCGTAGAACTCGGTCTGGTTGCCCGGCAGAGTCGCATTGTTGGTGTTCGTGATGTTAAACGCGAAATCGTTATGACCATAGACCCCGCTCAGGTCGTACTTCCAGCGGCTGATTTCTCCGTTCACACCTACAGTACCGGAGTAGTCGTTGATCTTGCTGTTGATGAGCGGAAGGAATCCATTCGGAAAAATCGTGCGATTGGTGTTGGTGCCATTTGGCAAGCGCCAGTTTCCTGCGCCTTGACCTTCACGTCGGCCACCGATTCCGTAGGCGTAGATCTGCGCGCCGCTCGACATCGTCGGCAAGGCGAGGTTGACAACTCCGGAAACGTCATGCACGTGGGCGTCGCCCTGCCGGAAGTCGATTCTGTTGTTGAGAAGAGGATCAGCATTTCTGGGATCGCCCGGGAAGTACTGCACGCGTTTGTCGGGGAGAGCGCGGTTTGTAGATCCACGATTGTTGTATTGTCCGGTGACGTGAAAGAAGCCGCCACCCGAAAAATTTGAGCCCGTGTTTGCATCGACCGACGACACGTCACCGTCAGTGAGATACTTGTCCTCGGGATAATTTTCTTCCTTCGTATAGTTGGAGCCAACCTCGACACCGATGTCTGTTTTCGGATCCGACTTGAGTATTATGTTGATCACGCCAGCGATAGCGTCAGATCCGTACTGCGCCGCTGCACCGTCGCGAAGAACCTCGATTCGCTCGATGGACGACGCCGGAATGGCATTGAGGTCAACTCCTGTTGATCCGCGGCCAATGGTCCCGTTTACGTTGACAAGTGCGCTCGTGTGACGGCGCTTTCCATTGATGAGAACCAGCACCTGATCGGGACCGAGACCGCGGAGCGTAGACGGACGAACATGGTCAGTACCGTCAGAAATCGTCGGACGCGGAAAGTTGAACGACGGGGCAAGCATCTGCAGGATCTGACTCGTCTCAACAGCACCTGTCTGCGTGATCTCGGCTGCGGTCAGAACGTCAACCGGAACCGGCGCGTTGAGAACGGTACGATCGCTCGCGCGTGTGCCGATGACGACGTTCGCGTCGAGCTGCACTCCTCCTTTGCTGAGCTTGTAATCTCGCGTTGCGCCGTCGGCGCCTACGATGACAGTGTCACGAACCGGTGTGTAGCCAATGAACGACACGCGCACCGCCTGCGTGCCAGCGCTGACGGGAAGACGATACGTCCCATCAGCTCGAGCAATAGCCGCCTGAACTCCACCGTTCACGGAAATCCGAGCGCCCGGGAGGGCGACCCCGCTCTCCGCGTCGGTGACTTTTCCAGTGAGTGTTTGTGCCTTCGCGGTCGCTGACCCGAGCACTGACATGGCCCCGAGCAGGAGGGAAACGCGGATGAGTGGCCGGCGGCCAGTCGTCCGTAGAAGCAGTGCCAGTCGCTGATGCATTCAGAGGGCTCCGTATCGAGGAAGTGGTTGGGATTGTAATCGACCATTAAGCGATATCGACTCCTCTATAGTAGGAGTGATGCCGAATGACGCAATAGAAAAAACAACCCGGCGCTGCTCGCCGGGTCGTTCAATCCCGGCTCGCGGCCGGGGTGCTTCCAGGGTTCTAAACTACTGGACGAAGTAGTACAGTCCGTAAAGTCCGACTGCAGCTCCGGCCACCGCAATGAGTACCCCTGCTGCTCCACCAATTACTGCACCGATGATGAGAGCAGCTCCGCCGACAACCATCAGCGCAACGTTGCGACCAGCGCCCAGCCGGGCGTCATACGCAGGTGCAGCCTTGGCAGAAGACGTGGTTTGACGGACGCCAAGCTTGTTTGCATCGACGGTTGGACCGGCCGGGTTTGCGGAAAAGGTCGTGGTCGTCGTCACCGGAGCCTTGGGTGCTGGTGCAGGCGCCTGAGCGACGGCAAGAGCCGCCGGTGAAGAGACCGCCAGGGCAAGCATGGCGGAAACGGAAATGATTTTACGGTTCAATGTGCACTCCTGTGTGCGTCTGATTGTCGCTGGAAATTACGGCGCTGCACGCCGCGAGCCAACTGGCGACACTATGTGCACTTGCCGCGCCATCATGGCGAAAACGCAGTAGTCATGTCGCCGGGGCTGCTTTTACACTCATCATGAATCTGCACGTGTGAACGCTCCCGTCGTATCGAACCTGTACCCAGACGTTGTAGGGGCCTTCGCGCGGAAATGCATAAGGAAACGAGACTGCGCCGTTGGCCGGAACTGCGTGCTGCATCTGCGACATTTCAGCTTCGGAGATGCGCATTCCAAGACGACCTTTGATGGTGTCGCCGGGCTGGCGCATCGCGAACGCCATTTGGGAAGCCATCGAGATCGTTCCCGTCGGATGCAGATGGACGAACACCGTCCCGTCCGCCCGCTCGACTACCGCATGGCCAGCCATCCCCATGTACGGCTCGAGAACAACGCGAGATCCGTCGGCGCGCCTGATCTCGAACCGGAGGTCCGCGGGCTTGCCCGCGGCAGGATGAGAATTCTGTCCAAGCCAATCCATCGTCGACCCGTCATCGAGAATCGCGCGAGATGCGGTGCGCGCCGGATTGCCTGTGAAGAACGAGTCATCCGGATCTGAGCTCGTGAAGGTCTGGCCCTTGACCGGATCTGCAACGCTCACCGAGGTCACCATCGTGTGAGTAAATCCGCTCTCGTGCACGATGTCGGCGAACACGCGGTAATTGTCGGCAGGAAGAGGCGGCAGGCTTGCCGGGAAATTGACTGAATCACGCGTTGCGGAATGCAGATGCGCGAACGCCGCGGTCCTTTCGCCGATCAGGAAAATGTGAATGAGCTTGCCGTGATCTTCCACAAGCGGAGTCCACCCGTTGCCCCCGTGGCGACTCAGCCAAAGACTGTCGTTACGGTGAATCCACGGGCCGTCGGTGATCGACAGCTTGAGCCCGGGACTTGGCGACGATTGGTCAACTGCCGCCACAGCGCTCAGCGGTTTGTAAATCCCGCGGACATAAGAGGCGTCTTCCGAATTCCACCATTTCCATCCACCGAATATCGCTGCGGCCAGCAAAACGCTGGTGATGCTCATTGCAACTCGCGCGCGTTTCTGAGTGTTCGCTGACGGCGCGTCGCCGGGCGGAAGAACGCTTTCTCTGACAGCCGCTCCGACGATCGTTACAAGTCCAGCGATTAGAAAAATTCCCATCACGGCGAGCCCCGCGCCCATCGGCTTGTCGAGCTTGAGACGCGAGTACGCAACGACTACCGCGGGAACGACGACCTTGCCAGACCCCTTCGTCCCGTTCACCGCCACCGTGACACTGTTCGATCCGCTGGACATGATCCATAACTTTCCTTCGAAAAGGCCTGGATCACCGGGCACGGGCACGGCTGGCTCTGGCGGAGGTGCACCACCTGTCGCGTCGAACTTGTTCGCCTGAATCGTCACTTGCTGCGGCGCGTCGCCGGTCGCGCGAACGAACACCTTCGCAACGCCAGGAACGACGCCGGCTGGCTCGATCTGAACCGTTAGGTGATAGGGCCCGGCATCTCCTTCAAACCATGTATCGGGACTTCCAACGTGCGCCGACGATATCATGTAAACCACGAAAACGCCGGCAGTGCGAAGAAAGTTTTTCATCATCGCTTTACTCTCGCCATTCCCTTGCCCCACGCGAGACCGAGCCGCGACGTGATGATAGCGGTTACGATTGCGAGCCCAATTCCCGCAGCGAACGCTGGCGTGCTCCACGTTCCGTTGGTGCCGTCAAGATTCCAGAACCGATATCTCCAGTCCCCGAGGCGACTCGAATAGTCCCATTGATCGACGCCGAAGAAAAAGTTTCTTGCAGCCGGTGAAAGCAGGAAATCCGCCCAGAACCAATGAACAGCCAGCATCGCGATCACGAATCCAGCACCGATGAGTACCGAAAGCATCCAGTCGTTCATCCTCTTCAATCGACTCATCGCCAGGTCGATTACTATCGCTGGGGCAAACAGCAGCAGCGGAAACGCCGGCGGCACCATGTGAGTAACCGGATTGTAGATCGGTGCGAGCTTTGGCTGCGCAGGCACGAGTTGAAGAATCCAGATCGCAACCATCGTGATCAGCATGTAGCCGATGGCGATTCGCGTCGCCGGCCATGACAGTCGCGATGCGCGTGCGAA
>JBDUEH010000113.1:0-7052 GCA_040002555.1 Gemmatimonadales bacterium
TGCACCCAATCCGTTTCGTGCGGATGGCGGTGCAGAGCGTTCTCGAATATCTGCTCGAGGAGTGGGAGCGTCTCCGCGGCGAGATCGAAGGACGCGTAACACACTCCGAAGGAATCTTTCCTTTCATTCGCATCCTCAGCAACGTCATCGTTCGCGAGCTTCAGACGATGGCAATTCTCCTCGACGTGTATCTCGGCGTGCCAATCATCTACAGCACGTTCATGCAGTATGACGAGCTAGCGCATCACTTCGGGCCATCGAGCAAGCAAGCATTGAGCGATCTGAAGCGCACCGATGCACGAATCTCCGAGATCTGGCGAATGGCGAAAATCGCAGGCGGCCGCGGATACGATGTTGTGATCATGTCGGATCACGGCATGACGCCAGCCAACAGCTATCGCGTCCAGTTTGGCGAATCGCTTGGCAAGACGGTGGAGAGGATGCTGGACGGTGATGTGCTCGCCAGCGCCGCGGAAGCCAGCGAGTACGCCGGTGTCGGTCCAGAGGTAATCGAAGCGGTCGCATTCATGACACCTCAGGGTGACACAGGAACCCGGAGGGCGTTACGGGGCATTCGCGACTGGCTTCGCAGTCGTTATGGGCTGAGGGAGATAATCCTTCCGGAGAAGTACCGAGTTGACGAGCGGCATGAAGTCGTCGTGACTTACAGCTCGTGCCTTGCCCTCTTGTATTTCACGAGCGACGAGAGGCAGCTGTCTCTCGAGGACATCAACGCGGACCCGCGGCGACGCGGACTCTATCAAGGGCTGCTGACGCACGCCGGCATCGGTTTGCTTGCGACTCGCTCCGAGGCCGGTGTCCACGTCGAGAGCCGAGCGGGAAAAGGAGTCATCAGGAACGGCGCAGTGGAAATTCTGGACGGTGCCAATCCTCTCGAGATATACGGTACCGAGCGATACGTCCTGAATGCGATCGAGTCGCTTGTGAACCAGCCAAATGCAGGCGATTGCGTGCTCTTCGGTGCTTACGACGGTTATGACATCGTGTCGTTCGACGACCAGGTCGGAGCTCACGGTTCAGCCGGCGGCGACCAGGTCTATCCCTTCCTGATGTCCCCCTCGTGGTTGCGCGCGGACGTGGCCGTTCTGGAGGACGCGCGCGACTTGAACGGCGTGATTCTTCGCCGCTATCCCGCGGATCGTTAAGTAGGCGGCGGCGCAGGCGCGTCGCCAATGATGCTTCTCAGCTCCGCACCAGAGAGGCGTTCCGGCTCGAACGGTTCCCCCGCGCGCTTCATCACGCCGTGAACGACATCATTCACTGTCATTAGTGGCGCATCCGCCTCGGCCGTGACTTCGACTTCCCACTTGCCTCGGTCCGGACCTTTGAGCGTGTGACGATAGCTGGCGCTGTACACGACGTGTCGCTCGCCGACAATATTACCGGCTGCAATGACAGCGGCGCCGGTCTCAACCCCGCCTTGCCGGATCGGCGGGAAGAGGTGGATTTCTTCGACTGAATCCGCACCAACCTTGTCGGCGATTTCGCGAAGGAAGCGCTCGGTGGTTTCGATCATCAATTCACCGAGCCGTAGGTGTTGATTTCTCTCTCGACATAAAGACGAAGTATGTGCATGAAATCCTGGGCGTTGGTAACCACGGCGAACGCCTGATGCGTGCCGCGGTCCTTGAGCTTGCTTACAACGAACTCCGACGAATCGACGCAGATGGTGGGAAGCTCGCGAAGCGTTCCATCCGGTTCGGTCACGAATGCCGGCAACATGTTCCCGGTCGCAATCGCGTGCAGTGCGGTTGCAACAAGAATCGCCATCGTTGCCTTGATAGTGTGAGCCTTCATCGCATCCTGGCCAGCAATCGAATCGGTAATTACTTCCGGAAGCGGGCCGTCATCGCGAATAGATCCCGTCAGGACGAACGGAATTCCCTTCCTGACGAGCGCATGCATGATTCCGTTCGTCACGATGCCCTGCCGCACTGCCGCCTCGATCGATCCTGCGCGTCGCACCTGGTTGATAGCGCGCATGTGCAGGCCGTGGCCTCCAGTCGAAGCGACGCCAGTACCGGTCATTCCAAGCGTCGTTCCGAAAATCGCCGCCTCGATGTCATGCACGGCAACCGCATTTCCCGCGAGCAAGGCCCCAACAAAACCATTTTCGATGAACCACACCATGTCGGATCGAGCCCGCGAGTGTACGAGGGCCGGGCCCGTTACCCAGATCGGATATCCTCCCCGGTCTCGCTCTTCGACGAGGATGCGCGCCATCATGCCGTAGTCGATCGGCTTCTCGCGCGAAACATCGCTCGTCATGAACTGGAATTCGGCGCGTTCGTTCGGCTCGCTGTGCATCGCCAACAAATGGACGTAGATGCCGGTTGATCCGTCTTCGGCCCGCCCTACTGCGACTCGATCCCCCTTTCGGAGCCGGCGCCCCTCACGAATCCACAGCTTTCCGTCGTTGTCGAGGACGATACCCGAGTCCATACGCGGCTCGAGGGGCATCCGCCATTGTCCGTTGACCTTCACGTATGTCGGAAGATTAGTCGTCGAGAAAAAATCGTCGGGAAGCACGCCATCGGCAGGAGCCGGCTCGAAGCGCGCGTTGGGCGCGTTGGCGAGCGCCGGTACCGTGAAATCAGGAGCAGAGAGAATCGTCACGCCTAAAGATGATCGACGCTGCTACAGCAGCGCTACAGGATCCCGATCGAGTGTGACGCGAAGTGCGGGGGGAACCGGAAACCGCTCGATGAAATACCTGCTCACCCGGGTCAATTCCTGTGCGTTTGCGGACTTGAGGAGTACATGCCAGCGCCAGCGAGTCTTGACCCGCTCGATCGGAGATGGTGCCGGGCCTATCAGCGTTACTTCTCCCGCCGTATGCGATGCAAGCAGCTGCCTGATCCAGTCCGCACCGCTCGTCGCCAATGCGGCCGTAGCTCTGTCGTTCGTACCGCTAAAGACAATATTCGCGAGCCGCAAATTCGGCGGATACGGCGGACTCACACGTCCCTCGAGCTCTTCTCGAACAAATGTCATGTAGTCGTGTGTCACCGCACAACGAACTGCGTGATGCGAGGGAACTCGTGTTTGAATCAAGACTGAGCCGCCCTTGGGTCCGCGACCCGCGCGTCCTGCGACCTGGCTGAGAAGCTGGAAGCATCGCTCTGAAGCGCGAAAATCCGGAAGGTTGATCCCGACGTCTGCATCAACGACTCCGACCAACGTGACGTTCGGGAAATCGAGACCTTTCGCGATCATCTGCGTGCCGAGCAGAATGTCCACCTGTCCGCTGCCTACGCGATCGAGAATTTCCGCGTGTGCCCACTTTCCACTCGTCGTATCAACATCCATTCGCGCGATTCGCGCCGAGGGAAATCGTTCGGCGATCAGGCGCTCAACCTGTTGAGTGCCCATCCCACGATGCCTAAGCGTTTCTCCGTCGCATCTCGTGCAAGTTGCGCGCAACGGCTCCTGGTGGCCGCAGTAATGACACAACAGCCTTTCCGGCGACCGGTGGACAGTCAGCGTGATGCTGCAGTTGGGGCAAACAACTACATCACCGCAATCATTACATTGGACGAACGCCGAATAACCGCGGCGATTCAGAAGAAGAATGCTTTGTTCGCCGCGGAGCAGCGTCGCAGCCAGGGCGAAATCGAGCTCGTCGCGAATGACAGATGAGTATCCGGTGCCGGGCCCTCTGCTCGAATCGGGCAATTTCGGAGATCGATGACGAAGGTCGACAACCTCTACGTTGGGAAGGCGACCACCGCCGACGCGATCTGGAAGCTTGATGAGCTGGTACTTGCCTGCCTCTGCGTTCGTCCACGATTCGAGTGAGGGCGTTGCACTTCCGAGCACAACCACTGCTCCCTCGTTGCGCGCCCGCACGATCGACACTTCTCTCGCATGGTATCGCGGCGTTTCTCCCTGCTTGTAGCTCGACTCATGCTCTTCGTCTACGATAATCGCGCCAAGATTGTCAAGCGGTGCGAAAATCGCCGAGCGCGCTCCAACAGCGATCTTCTTGTCTCCGCGCTTCAGGGCGAGCCACGCGTCGAATCGCTCTCCATCGCTTAGTGCGGAGTGGAGAACGGCAATGCGATCCCCAAAGACGGCGCGAAACCGATCGACCGTTTGCGGAGTCAACGCAATCTCGGGCACAAGTACGATCGCCGTTTGTCCGCGGACATCCACGATTTGTCGCAGCAGCTCGATGTAAACGAGAGTCTTGCCGCTTCCGGTAATTCCGTGAAGAAGAAATACGTCGCCGGGTGATCCGGACGACAGCGTTTTTATCGCATCACTCTGTGCCGACGTCGGGACGTGAGGGCGGGCGGCTTCCCCCACCCTCAATGCAAACGGATCCCGGTCAACCGCCTCGGAATCAATGCGAATGAGCCCTCGCTTCTCGAGCGATTTTAGAACCGACGGCGAGAATGCCATGCTCCCGAGCAGGTGATTGAGCGTACTCGTTCCACCGAGCGATTCCAATAGCTCGAAAACCGCGCGCTGTTGCGGGGTACGCGCAAAAGCCTTGTCGCGATGCGTCAGGGTCGGGAGATCTTCGTGCAGTCGCACAATGCGTTGCGTCTTACGCTGCGGCTGAGGACGTTCGGCGCCGGTAAGGGAGGCCGGCAGAGCGGTTCTCAGCACGACTCCGAGTGGAACGATGTAGTAATCGGCGATCCACCGGCACAGTGAGATCATGCTCTCGCTTAGCGCGGGCGCGTCATCCGGGACATCGATTACACGTTTGGGTTTCTGCCTGAGATGTGCCCCGTCCGACGGTCCGAGGCAGACGCCGATTTCCTTTCGGTTCTTGAACGGAACGACCACTCGTGATCCCGGCTCGGGAATTCGTCCCGCCGCGGCATCGAGTGCGTAGGTGAATGTCTGAAAAACCGGGACCGGCAAGGCTACTTCTACCAGCCCCGTTGGCTCGGAGCTCATGGTCCCGCTAGCGGGAACCTCCGGTGGCGGTCTTCGCTTCGTGCGCCGAAGGCAATGCGCCGATTCCGGGCCGATCAGTAAGCGAGATCCTGCCACCATCTATTCGCGCGCCGTCGAACGGATCGTCGGCGAGAAGCGCCGCACCGTCAAAGTCCGCATGATCGAGCAGCGGAGCGAGCTGCGCGATTGCAGAAATGCCGAGACTCGACTCGATCATGCATCCCGCCATGACGCTCATTCCGAACGACCGCGCGGTGTGCACGATGCGAATCGCTTCCCGAAGACTTCCGCACTTCGCGAGCTTCAGGTTGATGCCGTCAACTGCTCCCGCAAGCTTCGGCACATCCGTTGCGACGAGGCACGATTCGTCAGCGTATATCGGGAGCTTAGATCGCGCACGAACGAACTTGAATCCTTCGATGTCGTGCTGAGCAACTGGCTGCTCGACAAACTCCACGCCGTTGTCTGCCAGGAAGTCGATCATTCGAACCGCATGTGAAGCCGTCCACGCCGCGTTTGCGTCAACGCGCAGGCGCTTGTCGGGAGCGGCATCGCGAACAACGCGAATTATCTCCATGTCGCGATCGGTGCCTAGCTTGACCTTGAGGATCGGATACTGCGCCGCATCCGCAACGCGTTTCAGAATGCCTTCGTTGTCCGCGATGCCAATGGTGTAGCTGGACTCGCCGCAATCCGCCGCGTCCAAACCCCACAACTTGTAGACAGGCACGCCAAGCCTCTTGCCGACGATGTCGTGCAGGGCCGAGCTCAGGGCTCCCTTGGCCGAGTTGTTTCCGCGCAGTACGCGATTCAGGGACGCGTCAATTGCCTCGAGAGACCAGCCATCGGCACTTCCCAACACCGGCGCGAATTGCTCGAGCGCCGAAACGACCGTCGCAACCGATTCGCCGTAGTATCTGTTGGGCGCAGCTTCACCAAGTCCTTCCACGCCGTCATCGTCGACGACCTTCACGATGACGTTCTCGTGCGCCGCGTATCCGCCGCGCGCAATGACAAACGGATATCGCGTCTTGAGGTTTACTACTTCGTGCGAAATCCTCATGCACCAGTCACCGATGACGCCACAGGTTTTGACGGTGACACCACGCGCGATGTCCACGCACCACGGATCTCCTCAGTTGTCGGTGTGTCAGAAAGGAAAGCAATCAGCGCATCGGCTAGATCGTTTCCGCGCTGATATCGGTCTGCGGCGCGTTTCGCGAGACACTTCATCACGATCGCAGAAAGGCTCGCCGGAATTCGCGAATCTACTACGTCAGGCGCAGCCGCTGTTTCGGTGACGTGCTTGTAGCTGATCGAGTAGCCGTCCGCACCGTCAAACGGAGGGAAGCCAAGTAGCGTCTCGTACATCACAACGCCAAGAGCGTAGAGATCGCTCCGGCCGTCGAGCAGCTTTCCCCTCGCCTGTTCGGGCGACATGTAATGCGGCGTGCCCATCACGTTGCCGGTTCCGGTCATTCGAGCGCGAAAATGTCCGGTTGCAATACCAAAATCGGTTACCAGAGCATTCTCGTCCTCGTCGAACAAAATGTTGTCCGGCTTGATGTCGCGGTGAACGAGCCCGTGCCGGTGCGCGTAGTCAAGTGCAGTCGCAACTTGCGCCGCGATGGCCGCAGTTCTCTCGGGCTGAAACGATCGCCGGTTGTTGATTCTATCGGCCAGCTTTCCCCGCGCGAGGTACGGCATCACGAGATAGACCTGATCTCCGACTGAGCCGAAATCAGTGATCGCGCAGATATGCGGGTGCACCAGTTGCGCGGCGGACTCGGCCTCGCGCTTGAACCGCTCCCGCATATCCGCGTCTCGGGCGAGGTGCGGATGCATGACCTTGAGGACTACCGGACAATCGAGCGGTATGTGGAGCGCGTAGTACACGTTCGCCATGCCACCTTCACCAACGCGGTGCATGACGCTGTACCGGCCTCCCGTCACGTGTCTGAGCGCAGTAATCGCCGGATCCGGCGGCTGCGCGCTTCGGATCGTGAGAAGCGGGAGCAGTTCGCCGCATCTCAGGCAGCGTGCGGCCGATCCGCGATTCCACGATCCACAGTCAGTGCAGAACAATTTCAGCCACCGAATTGCATGCGTACAAAATCATA
>JBDUEH010000114.1:0-6978 GCA_040002555.1 Gemmatimonadales bacterium
GCGAGAAAGTCGTGATTCGCATTCTCGACCAGCGTGCAGCGATCCAGTCGCTCGACTCGCTCGGTCTCGACGAGTTCGATGCACCGCGTATGCAGCGCCTGCTCGAAATTCGCGAGGGTCTCGTGCTCGTCACAGGTCCGACTGGCTCGGGGAAAACGACGACTCTGTACGCAGTCCTTAGACAAATCCAGCGAAAAGGCTTGAACGTGATCACTGTAGAGGATCCGGTCGAGTATCGAATTCCGGGAATTGTCCAGGTGCAGATCAACGACAAGGCCGGTCTGACATTCGCATCAGCGCTGCGGTCGATCTTGCGACAGGATCCGGATGTCGTTCTGATCGGAGAGATTCGCGACCGGGAAACCGCCGCGATCGCAATTCAAGCGTCGCTCACAGGACATCTCGTCTTCGCAACGCTTCACACGAATGACGCATGCAGCTCCATCACGCGACTCACCGATCTCGGTGTAGACGGCGCGAAGCTCGGCGCAGCCTTGAAAGGCATCGTCGCACAACGGCTCATCAGGCGGTTGTGCAAGGAGTGCCGAATCGTCGCGAACTCGGGCGCGCCTCGCCAGCTTCGGCCGAGTATAGCGGAAGATGTGCTGGTCTACACGTCAGTGGGGTGCGAAGCGTGTGACATGAGCGGATATGCAGGGCGGTTGGCTGTTACCGAAATAGTCATCGCAGATGCTGAGCTCGAGCGCGCAATCGTAGCAGGAGCGTCGGCCGATGCCTTGGCAACGATCGCTCGTCGCGGCGGATCGCGGTCCCTTTGGGAATCGGGCGTCGCGCGTTTGACGGCAGGACAAACGGGAGGCGATGAGTTGCTGCGCGTCCTCGATCAGGAATTGAAACTGTCGGCCGAATCAACGACGGATTTCTGGGACCTCTTTGAGACTGCCGAAGACTCGGCAAAGAGCTATGATTCGCTCAATGTCGAAAAAGGGTCGAAGGTTTTGCCATCAGTTGGCTCGATGACGTCGATCGAAGTTGGTGTCGTTGACGTTTATGTGATCAGACCATTGGCAGCGGGATGGAAGGTGCTTGTTGTCCAGCGAGCGACGGACACGCGATGCCCGGGTGCTTGGGAATCGATCCATGGCAAGATCGAGACTGGCGAAGCTCCGGAACATGCGGCGGTGCGCGAGGTACGCGAAGAAACGGGTCTCGCGGTCGCCCGACTATACAACGTCACGGTGCAGCCGTTCTACCTGCATATGTTTCAGAAAGTGCAAATGGCCGTCGTCTTTGCAGCGTTCGTCGACGAGCCGTCCGTCGTCGCGTTGGGGGAAGAGCATCAGAAGTTTGAGTGGCTCTCGATCGAAGAGGCAGCGGAGAGATTCGTATGGCCACGGGAGCGGGAAGCGCTGGATCACATTCGACGATTGCTGAGAACTGGAGACGCCGGGCCAGTCGAGGATGTCCTCAGAGTCTTCTAGACAGCCTGGTTGTTGATCTCTAGTCGATAACCAGTTTTCCTCACGGTGAGAATGTGCCGAGGCGCGGCAGGGTCCTTCTCCAGTTTTCGGCGAAGCTCTCCAACGTGAGTATCGACCGTTCTGCTCATCACGTCCGATCCGTATCCCCAGACTTCCCGCAGCAAGTCTAGTCGGGTAACGACATTCCCTCTCCGACGGACGAGGGCCATCAGTAGCTCATACTCCTTTGGGCGAAGAATTACCGGCATCCCGTTCAGCAGGACATCATGCGTGCCCGGCACAATCTCGACCGCCCCGAACTTGAAGGGCGCGGCTTGCTCGACGTGACCGTTCAACTTGCCCGACCGCCTCATTAGCGCGTGCACCCTGCCAATCAGCTCGAGCAACCCGAACGGCTTCGTGACATAATCATCCGCGCCGTCGCGAAAACCCCTCACTTTATCTCGCTCTTCTGATCTTGCAGTCAGGATCAAGACAGGGACTTCGATTCCCTCGTCGCGAAGAGTCGAAAGCACGCGATATCCATCGACGCCTGGCAGCATCAAGTCGAGAATCACCAGGTCTGGTCGCATCTCCTTCGCCATTTGCAACCCGGTAAGTCCGTCATGCGCAATGTTGGTCTCGAATCCCTCAATCTCGAGATTGTTGGCAAGGCCCTGAGCGAGGTCCTCATTGTCCTCGACGATGACGATGCGTCTCACCTGAGCGCCATCCGCTGTGACTCTGACTCGAGCGTTTCCGTGTCGCCATTCTGATCCAACAATTGTGGTTGGTTCGCGACTGCCGGGAACTCGACGACGAACCGCGATCCTGAACCGGTAGGTGATGAATCGACCCACGATTTGGCGTTATGCCGCTCGGCCAGATCACGAACCACACTTAGACCCAACCCGCATCCGGTGCCGGTCGGAGTTTCGCCGTTTCGCCCTCTTACGAACGGGACCCAGATTTCATCGCGCGCCCGTCCCGTGACGCCAGGACCCTCGTCATCCACCGTCAGCCGGATCGTCTCGCGCCTCACGGGTTGTTCAGGTGCAAGAATCGCGGGGCGCATGACCATAGTCGAATGCCCCGACGAAAGTCCCACGTTCACAGTTTGCCCCACCGGGCCGTACTTCACAGCGTTGTCCAACAGGTTGATGAGAATTTGCCTGAACGCTTCAGGATCCACGAATGCCGTTGCTGTTTCGTCCAGTGATTGACGAATGACGACGTTGCGCGCGCTCGCGAGCGGCGCGAACATCTCGATCACGTCTGCGACTACTGGAGCAAGCTGAAGACGTTCCGGAGACAGGCTCACTACCGGACGTTCAGCTCGCGAGAATGCGAGAGTGTTGTCCACCAGATGCATCAGCCGACGGGCCTCTCTTACAATCACGCTGGCGGCGTTGGACTTCTCGCTGTCAGATCGCGTCCTGCCAAGAGTAAGAGTCTCCCCGAATAAAAGAATCTGCGCCAACGGAGTTCGCAGCTCGTGTGACACGCTCGCGCTGAACTCGAGCCTGAGGCGCGCGAGCTCATGCTCGCGCTGGAGATTCCGAACTATGATGGCCGTGAGCAGGCCCGTGAGTAGCAGCAGACCGACCCAGACAGGAATGCGCGAGCCGGGCACGACCCCTCCCTCGAGTCGCGCAGTGGCGTCGGGCCGCAACGCTACACGCACTTTCATTCCGCCGGTGAACATAGCCAGCGAGGCAGTGTCCGAACGGAGCTGCGGCGCCCATCCCTTCGACCTGAAAATCTCGCGCCCATTGGGAATTGAAACCGACGCCGCAATCAGAGAGTCGCTCGGCAACCCTCGAGTGATTGCCAGTGGCAGAAGTGTAGGGTATCGCCACAGCTGTGTTATCATGCGACTCGCGAAGACGGGAGCTGAGGTCACGAATCCGAGTTCGCCGATGATCCTGTCCGATTCATTGCGTTGCGGTGCGAAGCCGATTGCGACAGTCGAGTCTCCGTTGTTGACGAACCTGACCACGAATCCGCCGGATGGCTGCAACGACTGGGCATCGAGCTGACTCCGCAGCCACTTCAAGTCGGGCCGTGGAAGTGGCGCAGTCTCGGAAGGAGTGAACGAGCCCACTTTCGCCGCCGCCCATCCGGTTTCAGCTCGGCCTGATGCGCTCGCTGTCGGCGGCGCGATTGTCAGCGATCCCGATCGAGCGTCGTACCGAAAGTAGTAGTCTGCCGGGAGATTGATCGCGCAGTCGCAATTGTCGAGGTAGCGCGCACCTGCAACGAGTGTCGTGAGTTCGGCAATTGAATCGCGGTCATTCAGTCTGTTACCAACTAGTCCGCGAAAAAGAGTCGCCAAACCGGCTGCTATTGCACCGTCACCAGCACGTGCAGTGCTCCAAGCCGCGTATGCCGCGTAATCCTGAAGGCCACGCTCGGCAATCGCCCGGCGCGACTCTCCTGTGTTCCAGGCCTCGTACACGAGCAGGCCGGCGATCGAAAACACGACCACCAACAAGCCAACGAGGGCTGGCATGCCTGTCTTTCGAGGCGCACGGCTCATACCGGAATATTACGGCCAGTTCCGCAAATGCACACGACAAAAAGGGCCCATCGCCGACTCTGACCGTTCTCTGACAACGGAATCGTGGCCATCCAGCGCGACGCGCGGCCAACTTCGAAAAATGAAAGACAAGACATTTCTGGGACAGCCACGCGGCCTTGCTCTGCTGTTCCTCGTCGAGATGTGGGAGCGCTTCTCCTACTACGGCATGCGCGCGCTGCTCGTGCTGTACCTGGTGAATGCGCTCAAGTGGGACACCGCGCGGGCATCGAGTCTTTACGGCTCGTACACGTCGCTTGCGTACATCACGCCGCTGATCGGTGGCTACCTCGCCGACCGGTTCCTCGGAACTCGGCGCTCTCTGGTGATCGGCGGCGTTCTCATCGCCCTTGGCCATTTCTCGCTGGCGATCGAGGGGATGACGACGTTCTACCTTGGGCTCGGCCTCGTCATCATAGGCACCGGGTTCTTCAAGCCCAACGTTTCGACGATGGTGGGCCAGCTTTACGAAGAAGGCGATCCGCGCCGCGACGGCGGATTCACGTTGTTCTACATGGGGATCAATCTCGGCGGCTTTCTCGCGCCACTCGTATGCGGCTATCTCGGCGAGCGCGTCGGTTGGAACTACGGTTTCGGCGCCGCCGGAATCGGCATGGTACTCGGCCTTTGCCTGTATCTATGGGGAAGGGAGCGATATCTGCCCGGCATCGGCATGCATACGGCTCAACGCACGTCGTCATCAACGGCGGAGATGGCAAAGCGAAGTGACGATGGATCGCGAATCATGGCGCTCGCAATCGTCATTCTGTTCGTGATCGCATTCTGGTCTGCATTCGAGCAGGCCGGAAGCTCGATGAGTCTGTTCGCCGACAAGAAAACGAACCGAATGGTGAGTGGATTTCTCATTCCGGCCAGCTGGTTTCAGGTGATCAACTCCGGATTCATCCTGCTGCTCGCACCGTTGTTTGCAATTCTGTGGCGCAAGCTCAACGCGCGCGGAATTGAGCCAACGACCCCGGCGAAGATGGTGTTTGGCCTCGTCCTGCTCGGACTGGGGTTCGTGTTCATGGTGATGGGAGGCCGGCTGAGCGACACCGGCGTATTGGTGAGTCCGCTCTGGCTCGTCGCCGCGTACTTCCTCCACACGACGGGTGAGCTCTGTCTCTCTCCCGTTGGACTCTCCTACGTCACGAAGGTCGCGCCGCTGCGCTTCGCGTCGTTCCTGATGGCCGCGTGGTTCCTGGCTAACGGTGCAGGGAACAAGATCGCCGGCTCTCTCGCGGCGTTGTCCGGCTCGATGCCAAGCGGGCGTTTCTACATGATTTTCGTGGTTTCGTCCTTCGCGGCGGCAGCGATCCTGTGGATACTGGTACCGCGAATCAATCGCCTCACGCAGAGCGTGAGGGTCTGATGCGTGGGCCTACCTACCCTTCGATGCTCTTACCACCTCGGCGTTCCGTTTGCCGTAACCGAAATACACTACCATCCCGAGCGCGAGCCACACGATGAGCCGCACCCATGTCGTGAGCGGCAGAACTACCATCTGTAGCAGGCAGAACAGGGCGCCGAGTATCGGTACGTATGGCAGGAAAGGCGTTCGGAACGGCCTGGGGATCTCCGGTGATGTTCTCCGCAGAATCAGGATGCCAATGCATACCAGCACGAAGGCCAGCAGTGTTCCCATGCTGACAAGAACGCTGAGCACGCGGATCGGCGTAACGCCGGCGGCAATCGCCACGATTGTTCCCGTGACCATCGTACTGACATGCGGCGTTCTGAAGGTGGGATGAACGCTCTGAAACAGTTTTGGGAGCAGTCCGTCACGGCTCATCGAGAAAAAGATTCGTGTCTGGCCGAGGAGCGTGACGAGCATCGTACTGAACAGCCCGAACAGCGCGCTGACTTTGAGAACGGGACTGAACCACGTCAAGCCAGTCGCATCGATTCCGACTGCGAGGGGATCTGCAACGTTCAGCCGCGGATAAGGAACGATTCCCAGAAGCACGATAGCGACTGCGATGTAGAGAACAGTGCAGATCGCCAATGACGCGAGAATTCCGATTGGCATGTCGCGCTGCGGGTTCTTCGCCTCCTGCGCCGCGGTTGATACCGCATCAAACCCGATGTACGCAAAGAACATCACGCCGGCCCCGCGAAGAACACCGCTCGGTCCAAAGTGTCCGAACGTTCCATCGTTCGGCGGAATGAAGGGTGTGAGGTTCGCGCGATTTACATACGACGCACCTGCGATGACGAAGATCACCAGCACCATCGCCTTGATGATCACAAGAACGGTATTCGCGTTCGCCGACTGCTTGATGCCGATGATTAGAAGCGCCATCACGAAGAACACGATCAACGCCGCGGGAAGATTGAAAAATCCATGAGCCACACCACCTCCCGCGATCGCCACAGTTTCGCCCGGTGCCGCCGACAAATATCCAGGCAGACGAAGTCCGGCATCCCCTATCAGGCTGGAGAAATATCCCGACCAGCCGACGGCGACAGTGGCTGTACTGAGAGCGTATTCGAGGATCAGATCCCAGCCAATGATCCACGCCATCAGCTCTCCCATCGTTGCATACGCATACGTATAGGCGCTGCCGGCAACGGGGATCATGGACGCGAATTCAGCGTAGCAGAGTCCCGCAAATCCGCACGCGACGCCCGCGATGATCATTGACAGCACGAGAGCCGGACCGGCGTTCTGCGACGCCGCGGTTCCGGTCAACACGAAGATTCCCGTTCCGATGATCGAGCCGATTCCGAGCGTCGTCAGGTTCAACGCACCGAGCGCGCGCCTGAGCGTTCCACTCTCGGCGTCTGCACGAAGATCTTCGATCGATTTTTTGGTGAGTATGCTCATGGGCCCACGATGCAAAGACACCGCGAGCGATGCCACGCCCGCGGTGTCAGAGAACGGTCAGGGCACGAGCCCGATTATTTCGGCTTCACGCAAGTAACGTTGTCCGGGCCAGACGGTGCATTGGGCTTGACGCGAACACTCTTGGCGGGAAT
>JBDUEH010000115.1:0-6948 GCA_040002555.1 Gemmatimonadales bacterium
GTATTCGCTCGGGCAAGTTGACGGAGTGGACTTTGGAACTGGAATGGCAGGCGCGCTTGGTGGTTTGATGAGCACTCGCGTGTACATGCGTGGGACATTGACCCCAACGCCGGGATCGACGCACATGCGGTTGATCGTAAACGGACGAAGGGTCACCGTTCCAGTCGCACAAGCGCATGGAAGCTTTGAGATGCAAGGCAGGAAAGTCGACGGCGAGTTTTTCGTCCTCGACGATGCGCAACATCCACTGTTGCTCAAGGTCGTGGTGGGAAAATCTGCTTTCCAGATGATACGAGTCGATTTTCCGGACGGCGGCTCTGTTGCAAAGACACTGGCAGCTGAGCTTGCGTCGCGATGCAGAGCTGAAATTCCGGGAGTGTATTTCGATTTCGGGACCGCCGATCTTCGTCCGGAATCGAGCGATGCGCTCGCTGACGTTGGACGCGTGATGACTGCCCATCCAGACTGGAAGTTGTCGGTGGAGGGACACACCGATGCTATTGGAGCAGCAGGCGAAAATCTTGCTCTGTCACAGCGGCGGGCCGAGGCGGTAAAGACTACTCTGATAACGCGCTACCGTGTGCCGCCCTCCCAAGTCACTGCAACAGGATTTGGCCAGACAAAACCGAAGGAGCCGAACACTACCATCGAGGGAAGAGCTCGCAATCGTCGAGTCGAGCTCGTGAGGTCGTGCCCGGGAAGGAGCTAGCCCGCGCATCTCGCATTTTCAAAATTCAGTCGGGAAGGCATAAATGAATTCCATTCATCGCAGTATCAACCAGTCGCGCCTGATGGCTTTGGTTGCCGCAGCATCAATCGGAATTTTCGCATGCAGCAAATCAGATGCGCCCGCGAGTGGAGGTGCCGAAGGCGGCGCTGCTAACGGTGAAGCGAGCACTAGTGCCGCATCCGCTGGGAATGTTCCAACGCAGCCGCCGAACGCAGATCCCTGCATGTGGATGAGTCAGGCCGAAGCCGAGGCGGTGTTGGGAAAGCTCGATCGCGCCCCGGCTCGGAATCATGGTGACGAAGCCATCAAGCCCGATCCAAACGGGAAAATGTGTGCGTATGTCGTGCAGGCTCTCAAGCCGACTAGCATCCCTTCTGGTGTCTATGTGGAAGTGGCGTCGCATGACGGAACGCAGTTGACGGCTGGTGTGATGGCAGGATTGCGCGCGGTAACGGATTGGTTTCCGGAGGGTTACGCCGCGAAGGACACGGGCACGGCTGGCCCGTGGGACCAGGCCGCTGGTTTTGGCAAGCGCCTCTTCACCGCTCGGCAAGGCGACGCAGCCGTGCTTCTCACCGGAATCGGATACGGGATTCCGAAGGAGCAGCTCGGGGCAATCGCTGCAAAAGTTCTGGCGAAAATTCCGGATATGCCGACGGCAGCGCCTCCTCCGAGATCCGATGGCGACAATGAAAACCCGCCCGGTGATCCATGCTCGTTCGTGACAGTCGCCGACGCTGAAAAAGTGCTGGGCAAGCTCGCGGTTGCTCCATACCGATCGCGCTCAACGACGTCGATGGCGTGGGACAACGGTGGCAGCTGCAGTTACCGTACACCGAAGCATCGCGTGCTCGTGCTTACGCCCACGTGGGAAGGTGGCAAGAATGAGTTGAAGATGGCGGCGATTACTTCACAGCAAACGTCGAAGATTCTTGGCGGGAGCGCGGAAGGTGACACGCTTGAAGGCCCATGGGATCAAGTGGCCGGTGGCCCGAGTGGCGAAGTCTATTTTCTCAAGGGTGACAAGCTGATCGCGATTCAGTACAACACTTCGTCCACCGGCATCGCTGGAGCAGTTGCGTTAGCGAGGATTGCGCTCGGCAAATTCTAGAGAATTGGATAGTCCGGCAATAAGCCAGGTGAGCAAGGTGGCGAAGTAGCATATTTATGCTATATCTGGCAAGGAGCACTTAATGGTTAAAGAACTGAAGTTGCGCCAGGCGGGCGGGTCCGTCTCGGCAACGCTGCCCAAGGACATGGCCGATCGGCTTCACGTTGCTGCCGGCGATAGAATGCTCGCCGTCGAGACTGATCGCGGGATTCTGCTGACTCCGTACGATCCATCGCTCGAAGAAGAGCTCGGAATAGCTGCGCGCGCGTCGAAAAAATATCGCAACGCCCTGAGAGAATTGGGGAAATAGGCCGTGGCTGAGCCACGGTGGGTGAGCCGGCTTGCCGTCGACGCTGTCCATTCCGATCAGCTGCGCGAGCATGGGGGTCTGGCAGGAATTCGAGATGAAAACGTTCTCGAATCAGCGTTGGCCCGCGCGCGAAACAAGTGGGCTTACGAAAGCACTTCCGATCGTGCCGAGCTCGGAGCCGCGTACGGGTATGGTATTGCAACGAGTCACCCGTATCGCGATGGCAACAAGCGGATTGCGTTCCTGGCCATGATGATTTTTCTCGGACGAAACGGCTGTGACTTCTCGGCGACAGAGGCCGACGTCGTTATGACGATGCTCGGGGTCGCCGACGGTCACGTGTCAGAGGCAGAGCTCGCAAACCGGCTAAGGCAGCACATTACAGATTTGTAAGAGCCTGACGATCGGCGATTCCGTTGACTCAGAGCCTGTAGGGAATACGGATGCCAGGATCACGTGCAGGGAAGTCCCGCGTATTTCTGGTGACGAGCAGAAATCCTAGCTGTTGCGCGGTTGCCCAGATAATTGCGTCGGGCAGCCTGATCTTGTTCTTGCGACGAATCGCCACCGCACGCTCGGCCACTCCCTCATCGATCGGATGAACGCGGAACCGGCGAAGAAACTCGCGGATCGTTGATTTCTCTTCGCCATCCTCTGCGCCGACAAGGATCTCCATCCACGAAACGAGACTGACGTAGATCGTCTCGAAAGCTTCGAGCTCGTGCTTTGCCTTCGAAGATCCGTTCAGGTAGTCGATGAGGATGTTCGTATCGACGACGGCATTCATCGATTCCACTCTCCACGCAGATCGTCCTCGTAAGCGAGCGCGTCGATTCTTCTGTCTTTCCAAATTCCGAAAGCAGCCTCTCCGCCGGAACTCCGCCGGCTTTCCAGGTACTCGGCCATCGCCCGCCTGACGGTTTCGGCGCGGGAGATATCTTCGCGTTTGGCGAGTTCATCGAACTCGTCGAGGGTGGTCTGCGGAATATCGACGATCGTTCTCATTGTGATAATATATTACGTCATCATATATCAACAAGTGCGGTGTTAGAGCCAATTTCAGTGGAGTTAAGCAGTATTGACAGCGTCCAGTAACGCTGTCATATTACTGATGTGCTAAACACTCCCGAACCCGAATCCATCGACCTGCTCGAGCTAAGCGACAAGGCTCAAGTCAGCCCCCGGACCATCCGGTACTACATCCAGCAGGGATTGATTCCGGCGCCGGAAGCTCGGGGACCTGGTGCTCATTATGGTCCAGAGCATGTCGACCGGCTGCGACTGATAAGGCTGCTTCAGCGCGAGCATCTGCCGCTGTCGGAAATCAGGAGGCGAATCGAAAAGCTGCCTCCTGAAGAAGTCAGGCGGATTCTGGCAACCGAGCCCGAGCCAAAGCCCACCTCGGCCAGCCAGTACGTGCAGCAGGTGTTGTCAGAGGGTGTCGCCAATATGCGACCACCGGCGATCGCGATGTCGGTAGCGGCGCCCGTGCTACGCGAAGCACGTCCACCCAAACCGCCGGCAGCAGCTCGTTCTCAGTGGGAACACTTCACGCTCGCGCATGACGTCGAGCTTCACGTAAGGAGACCTGGAACGCGGGAAGACAATCGCAGGATTGAGCGGCTGCTCGAGGCCGCTCGTGAAATCTTCAATGAGGATTTGCCATGACGCTCTCCATCAAAACTGACAGACAACTCATCCGGGCCGCGGCGAGAAGCAACCGCTACGTCCTGCTCAACTTCACGGCGCCACAGACTCCACGGCCTGAGAGTCGCCGCCCGGTGAACGTTGCGTTCGTTCTCGACCGATCGGGCTCGATGAGCGGCGAGAACAAGTTTCCGCTCGCGGTTCAGGCGATCGAGCACTCATTGAGAATGCTGAGAGCGGAAGACCGCTTCTCGCTCGTGCTCTTCGACAACGAAGTCGACATCCTCGCGCGCTCGGTCAACGCGACGCCAGCGGCTACCAGGCAGGCGCTCGATGCATTGTCATCGATTCATCCGCGTGGCAGCACCGATCTTTGCGCCGGATGGATGCGCGGATGTGAGCAGGTTGCCGAGTTTGTTGCTGAGGAGAAAACGAGCCGAGTGCTGTTGTTGACTGACGGGTTGGCAAATCAGGGGGTGCAGGACCGCGACACGCTGGCGCGTCATGCATCCGAGCTTCGCCAGCGTGGTGTCTCGACTTCCACGTTTGGGGTCGGCGCAGATTTCGACGAGCGCCTGCTGCGCGACATGGCGCATGAAGGTGGAGGCAATTTCTATTTTCTCGAGAGCGCGAGACAGATTCCAGATCTCATCACGAGTGAGCTGGGTGAGGCACTGGAGGTCGTGATTCCTCAGGCCGCGATCGAGCTCGACATTCCGCATCGCGCAAGCGCGGAAGTGTTGAATCGTTTCCGTTCGTCCAACGCAGACAACTCACTTCGCATCGATCTGGGCGACGTCGTCTCGGCCCAGGAAGTGGACGTGCTGGTGCGGGTGAACTTTCCGCAAAGTGAGATTGGAGCCACCGCCGCATTGCGCGCGCGTGTGGTTGGCAGGGCCGGCGACGTCATCCATTCGGGCGCGATCGATTGGACCTATGCCACGCATGCCGATAATGACAGGCAGGCGCGGGAATATGAGGTTGACCGTCGGGTGGCCGACATCTACGCCTCGCGGGCGCGGGCTGAAGCAACCGAGGCTAATCGCCGAGGAGATTTCGCTACGGCGCGAAAGGTGATAGAGCGGACAGCTGCTCGTATCCGCCAATACGCCGGCGACGACGGAGTGCTCAATGACTGCTGGAGAAGTCTCGTGGCGGAGCGGTCGCGGTACGATGAGGAAGTAATGAGCCCGATGATGATGAAGCAGTCGTATTTCGTTGCGGAGATGGGGATGAAAGGGCGGGTGGCCGATGGCAAGGCGAGGAGATCGGCGCGCTAGGTAAGCCATGCTACACACTTTCTGAACTGTACTGCTCGGTCGGCTTTGACTGAATTATTTCCAAACGGCGGTTACACGAATGTCAGCACCGCCGCGCCGGGCGACAAAGGTGAATGATGGTGCATCGAGACGGTCGGGTGACGGAAACGTGAGAATCTCGTCGTATGCCGGGCTCGATCCCTGGTCACCAACCAATATCGATTTTCCGTTCAGTTGTCCTGTATACAGCGAATGCTTTCCGTTGGAAGAGAACGAGAAAAAGACGATGTCATCAAACTGCTTTTGCTGCACGCCGTCAATTACCATCAGGCGTTTGTCATTGACTGTCGCAGCATAAGCAGTGTGTCGGCCGTCGTCGCTGACATAGAGTGGCCCAATTGGATTCTGAAATGGTGCTCCCTTAATACCGTCGACGATTGCGCGCCACTCTGTTCCCTGGCGCACCATGAGAATGAGATGACCGGCATTCGTAATCACAAAATCCGCGATGCCGTCGTACGGTGTGGCGACCGTATCAATTACGACAAACTGTTTGTCCTTGCGTTTCGCTATGTAGCTGATGCGGCCGTCTACCGCAAAATGCGGAAATTCGGCAATGTCATCGAAATGTTCGCCTTCGCGCTTGCCGATGACGACGAATCGTTCGCGATTGATTTCGGCAACGTAAGCAAGCTGCGATCCATCTGCGTTGAATGCGGGCGTTCCCGACACCCAGTCGTAACCTTTTTGCGAAGCGCCATCCAGCACCCAGAACACATTGTTGGGCGACGTTCGTGCAACAAAAGCAAAGTGCAATCCATCGGCACTCAGCGCATAGCTGTTCTCCTGAATCGATCCCTTCGACGCAACTGGCTTGTCATCAACGACTACATAGTCGAGCGAATCTCGCGCGTTGTACAGAAAATGCTTTCCATCTTTACTGAACACGAGATTGTTTCCAATTGAGCGATACGGCTGTCCTTCGATACCATCACGAACAACGCGCCACAATTCGTCCTTCTTGATGACGTAGGCCATATGCTCGTCGTTCGCGCTGAAAACCGGATCGCCGACGTGATCGGCGCTTTCGCTTTCCTTGCCATCAATGACGACGAAGTATCTATCACCTGTATTGGCAGTGTACATGACATGTGCACCGCCGTTGATATACTTCGGATGCAACATGCCAATGCCGTCGTACGGCTTCCCGTCCTCGTTGTCCGTTACGGCAATTTCTTTGCGATCGCGCGTCGCGATGTAACTCACATGACGACTGTCGGGACTGAAGAACGCGGCGCCGACCGGGATGTCATCAAATGGAGTGCCTTCAACTCCATCGACAACGAGTGCCCATTTCTTACGGACTTTCGCCACGTAGGTGATTCTCTTTCCGTTCGGACTGAAGGTAATTGGACTACGCCGGCCAGCTTCGGTTAACGTGCCCTGACGTATTGCTGAGTAAACTTTTCCGATTGCGCCATTCCGGACAACTGCTTCACCCGCGGCAGTTTTAACTATGTAAGCAATGTCATTTGAAGAGCTGATAGAAAATGTGTGCGAAACAATGTTGAGCAACCTGATAATTGGCGGTGCTTCATGTATCACAATTTGCGAAAAGGCCTGACGCGCGCCGACGCACAAAAGGGCGGCCGTCAACGCCATTGCGATCGTCGGTCTCGTAACGCGGATCCGAACCATGATTCAACATGGACAATTCCTGTTCCCCTGTCGAATTCGCGCCCTGCAGCTCGAAGCGGTAAGTTGGCGACTTGCGGTGGGTTTCATCGGCAAAATGCCGGGGGCGCGGACGATGACTTTGGGTGGAGGTTGAGATGGTCATAAGCCGAAGCTGGGTGTACCTGACGCTGCCAGTCGCGTTGATCGCCATTGG
>JBDUEH010000116.1:0-6919 GCA_040002555.1 Gemmatimonadales bacterium
TCGAGTGGCACGTTCCGGAGGTGTGGAATGCGTTCGAGCGAAATCGCGGACGCGCTTACTGCATGGCGTTCACGACGCTGATTGCGTTTGAGCAATGGCGGAGCATCATGGAGCGCCTCAAGGACGGCGATACCAAAACCGCCACAAAGTTCGAGATTCCAAAACGCGGTACACAACAGGGTGTCGGTTTTTGGGGAGCGGGGAGAGGCTATCTCACGCACCACCTGACACTCGACCGCGGTGCGGTGGCCAATTACCAGATTGTCACTCCGTCCACGTGGAACGCTTCGCCGACCGATCGCTGGGGACAGCCTGGACCTTACGAGGAAGCAGTGATGAACACGCCGCTTCTCGAAGAAACGTCGGATCCGACGAAGTTCCGCGGTCTCGACGTGCTCCGGGCAATTCGAAGCTTCGACCCCTGCATGCCATGCACCACTCACATTCAGAGTGAGGGCGGAATGATCACGCGCGAGGTGAACACCTGCGCGTGCGGCCTGGACGAGTGACGCGGTAGCCGTGCGCGTCCTCGTTGGTGGAGTCGGGTACCCGGATCTGTGCGACTACTCCATCGGGATCCTGGTGCAGGAGCATCTCTCCACCAGAGATGCTCCGGCTCACGTGGTCATCGAAGATCTCAGCTACAATCCGATTGCGATAATCCAGCGGCTCAACGACGAGCCAGGCGACGATCGATTCGCGCGGGCGGTGTTTATTTCTGCCGTAAAGCGCGGAGAGTCACCAGCCGGCGCGGTGCGGTGTTACCGCTGGGACCGCGTGCTACCCTCCGACGAGGAGATTCAGCGAGCGGTTACCGACGGCGTCACCGGCATCATCGCGGTCGAAAATACGCTTGTCATTGCCGAATATTTTCGCGCGCTGCCAGTTGACGTGATCGTCGTCGAAGTCGAACCCGAGACCCATGAATTCGGCGCGGACTTGAGCCTGGCGGTGAGCGACGCATTCGAGTCGATCTGCGACCTGGTTTGGTCATGTGCGACTGACGAAGAATTCTTCGCCACGCTGCCGTCGGGCGCGCTTGCCCTGAATGTTATCCCGACTATCCGTATCGGATGAGCGAGCCGCACGCCGAAGACGCTCTCATCAGCCAGGAAGACGTCCTCGACGGCGTATCACGGCTTATTGAGTCTCTCGAAGCGCATACAGATACCGCTGTCGGAGAGCAGGTTCGGTCGTTGCTTCAGGGGATCGACGCAGTTCATCGCACCGCTTTGTCGCATTTGTTCAATGCAATCATTGGTATCGGCGGCGAAACTTTCATGGACAAGCTCACCGGCGATCCGGCGATCCGGATGCTGTTCATGTCGTACGATCTGCTCGCCGTGGACAGGCGCATCAACACCGAGGAAGCGCTCGATACCGTGCGCGGGCACCTGCACTCGCACGGTATTGATATCGAGTTGCTTGAAGTTGTCGGCAGTGAGGTATTCATCAAGCTGCATGGGCTCGACGACACATCGATGCCCGTCGAAGCGGTACGCAGGGACATCGAGACCGCGCTGAGAGAAGAGCTGATCGGCTTCCAGATTCTGACCATCGGAGAAAGGCGGCCCGCTCCGAAAGTCTCGGAGCTCGTCAAGCTTAGCGGACTGCGCCGCGCAAATCGGCCGGTGTATCACGCAGCATTCGCGGCCGATGAGCTAGAACCGGGCTCGACCAGGCCTATCGAAGCCGGCGCCGAACCAATTCTCGTTGCCAACATCGACGGAGATTTTTATGCGGTGGCCGATCGTTGCGGCGAAAGCCCTCTCCCGTTGTCCTATAGCAAACTGACGGACTCAATACTCACCTGCAGCTGGCACGGTTGCCGGTACGATCTTCGATCGGGCGCGCGCGCCGACGACTCGGGTGGCGACCGCATCCGCGTCTATCCGGTAAGAGTTCAGGACGGAATGGTAGAGGTTGCAGTTGGCGTCGAGCCAATACCGTCGGACGCTGCCTGATATGGGAAGAACAGTGATCGCCGGATTCGGCAACACGCTTCGCGGCGACGACGGTTTCGGGATCGAAGTCATTCGTCGCCTCGGAGAGGACGGAGTCGGCGGCTCGGGTGTCGAGCTGATGGAGGTTGGCACGGCCGGAATCCGCCTCGCGCAGGAACTCCTGACGCCGTGCGATCTGCTGATCATCGCCGACGCGATGACGCGTGGCGAAGCGCCGGGGACGGTGTATGTTCTCGACGTGGACAGCGTCGAAGAAGTCCAGAGAGTGGACATCCACGTCGCGATACCATCACACGCACTTTCGGTCGCCAAGGCGCTCGACGTCCTTCCCGCGAGAGTGATCCTGGTTGGGTGTGAGCCGATGGAGGTAGACGAGATGACCTGCGACTTAACTGGAGAATTAACGCCGCCCGTGCGCGCGGCCGTTGACGTCGCTGTACGCCGAATCCATCATCTTCTGAATGCTGAAGCGGAGGTAGCCAAATGACGGACGATACCGGTGGGAACATCGCGCGTCGCGACGAAATGCTCGAGCTCCTGTTCTGGTTCGAAGGCGAAGGCCTCGGCTCAAGTGCAACGTTACCAGCGATGACCCGCTTTCTCGTTCAGGATGAGGCAGTGGTTAGGCAGACGCTCGACGACCTTCTTCGTACTGGATGGGTGGTCGAAGCTGCCGGTGATCCCGCAGAGTATCTTCTCACGGAGATGGGGAGAAAGGAAGCTGCGCGGCGATTCGCAGACGAATTTGCCGAGCTGCTGGGTCAGGGGCACGGCGAGTGCAACGACCCAACGTGCGACTGTCACGACAACCCCGCCGGAGCAGCGGAATGCCACGCTGCCCGTGCGGAAGGAGCCCACAAACACTGATGCGAATTGCAATTGCAGGTAAAGGCGGCACTGGGAAGACAACAATTTCGGGAACGCTGTCTCGCGTGCTTGCGCGCCGCGGCCGAACCGTCCTCGCCATCGACGCCGATACGACCCCAAATCTCTCGGCCATGCTCGGCATGCCTGCAGAAACGGCGCAGCAAATGACCGAGCTGCCGCGGAACATGATGCAGAAGCAGCAGCAGGAGGACGGCAGCACGAAGACTGTATTCGTCGCGGATTCCGAGCAGATCATCTCTGACTACTCAGCGCCTGGACCGGATGGAGTTCGGCTTCTGGTGATGGGGAAGGTGAACCACGGCGGCGCTGGTTGACTGTGCAGCGCCCACGCCGCGGTCCGCGGCTTAATCGGTGAAATAGTCAACAAGGGCGACGATGATCGTGACATCGTCGTGGACATGGAAGCCGGGCTCGAGCATCTCTCCCGAGGCACCGGAAGACATCTCTCGAAATTCATCGCAACCATCGAACCGTACTATCGCTCGATGGAAGTTGCCAGCCGTGTCACGGCTCTGGCGCGCGAGCTCGGAATTGAAGACGTCGTGACGGTCTCGACAAAAGTCCGCAACGACGCCGACCGCAAGGCAATCGCTGACTTCTGTACAGCACACTCGATGGTTCTCGCGGCCGAGATTCCTTATGACGCTGGACTGATCGAGGCCGAGCGCAATGGACAGACTCCGATCGACTTCGATCCGGCGTCGCCGGCGGTAAAGGCAATCGAGAGCCTCGCCGATCTGCTCCTTAAGTCGGAATGACCATCATTGTGCGAAAGATTTTCTGGACGGCAATTGCAGCGATGCTACTTCCAGCTCTGGCAGAGTCCCAGGCCCTTTCGCTCGTGGGCAAAAGCGACCTCGGTGGCGGTGGACTCAACGGAGACATTGCTGTAGTCGGTACTACTATTGTTGTGGGCGCTGGAATCATGGCGGCGGCTGGAGTGCACGCACATCTATACAATCCGTACCCGTGTCCCGCGGTCACGATCAAGCTCGTGGATGCATCGCGGCCGCAGTCGCCAGTTGTGGTTGGAACAATCCCCGTCCCCGCAGGAATAGCAGCGCACGGTATCTCGGCTCGACGCGTCGCTACTCCGAGCTTCACTGGCGATCTTCTCGCTGTCGCCATGCAGATGTGCAGCGCGGCTGGTTCGACGATGGATCGTGGCGTTGCCTATTACGACATAACAAATCCGGCAAAGCCCACGATATTGGGCCGCTATCTCGCGGACGCAGACGTCGTTCAGCCCGACAGTATTCCTCCGTGCGGTCCGCCCCCTGGCAAGAGCGCTGAGCGCTGCGCTTCTTCGCAGCATTCTGTGTCGCTGATTCAGCGAAAAGACGGTCGTGTTTTTTCACTCTCGCTCGAGCCGGGTGCATCCGCGTCGAAACTTCCGTCGGGAGATTTGAGGGTCGTCGATGTAACCGATCCTCGTCACCCAATGCAGACAGGCGCATTCCCAGCTCCCGGTGTTCCGATCTTTTCGACGAACGGATGCCGACCCTTCAGCGCGGGACACGGCGCAGGATTTTCGCACGATGGAACGCGCGGACTGCTCGCCTACTATGACGGCGGTTTGTTCATCGTTGACCTCCCCGCGTCTGGTAAACCCGCGCAGCTCGGCCAGTTCAAGTATCCCACCAATCGTGGATTCGAAGGAAGCGCTGCCTATGTTGCTTCGGCAACAGTTGACGGACGCGACCTCGCTCTGATTTCGGAGGCTGATTTCATCGAACCGACAACGACGCTCGAGGTTAGCGGACCATCGGCCGTGTCGGGATCCAAATTCGGTTGCGAAGCGATCTTCACTCTCTACGATCCTCAGAAAAAAGCGCAGCTGTATCACCAGAAAGGAATGAGCGTCCGTGCGCCGCTCGCCTATGTGGGGCGCGCATGCGCGACGAGCACTGCACCTGACATGCATGCCGACATGGCGATGATGCATGACAGCATCGCAGTGCCTGCAGATTCGTACCTCAGCGACGCGGCCGGCAAAATCGTTTTGATCGACAGAGGCAAGCAATCGACACAGCCGAATCTGTCTGTTGGGGGATCAGGGTGCTCGGTCGCCGATCGTGTTCGGCACGCTCAGCAGATGGGCGCGCGTGGCGTTGTGCTTCTGCAAACGAGCACGACGTCGCCTGAGGCGTTCTCTCCCGACGGCGATCCCGCCGGAGTGAATATCCCGGTGATGATGATCGACAAGAAAGACGGCGATGCGTTGCGCACTGTAATGTGCCCGTCAGTTGTTGAAACGAAATGCAGCGGCGGCTCATCGGTGACTGCATCGATGCGTGACGCCCCGGGGCAGTGGGGAGCGCTACGAGTAATCGATATCACCGATCCGGCTTCGCCGCGGGAACGCGCGGTGTTCCGGACCTCACGATCGGACATGTTCCCGCCGCCCGACTTCGCCGTATTCTCTCCGCAACGCGCGGCTGTGAGCGGAAGTATCGCGATAGTTCCGTGGAATTCCGACGGCGCGCGTGCGATCGATCTTGCCGGCGCCACTCCGCGCGAGATTGGATCGTTCGTGCCCCCGGACGTTCGCGATCCGACAGGAGTGCTTCCGACAAAGGCCTACGTAGTTGGCATCGCACTTTTATCTCTGCCCGGATCGGGTGAGGCGGCAAGGCAGTACGTGGCCGTGAGCGATGTGAATTCGGGCCTGTATGTTCTCGAGCTAAAGAAAGAAGGTCGTCATCTGCCCTGAAGCGACGAAGACAACGCATCGCCGGTGAGATTCAGGCCGAGAACTGCCATTGTGATCGCCAGTCCCGGAAACAACGCAAGCCACCATCCGGTTCGCAGAAACCCATCTGCCTGACCGGCTAACGTGCCCCACGTAATCACGGTGGGATCGCCAAGGCCGAGAAAGCCGAGGCTGGCTTCGATCAGCAACACCTGACCCATCATGAGTCCCATCAACACGAAAACCGCGGGCAGAACGTGCGGTAGAAGCACATGACGGATCAAGTGTAGCTGCGATGCACCGAGCGCTTCGCTGGCGAGCACAAAATCAAGTTGCCGAACTGCGATGACCTCACCCCTTACCACTCGCGCCAGAGTCGGCCATGACGTAAGGCCGAGGATCAGCACGAGACGCAGAGTTCCGGGACCGAACACCGCGATCACAACGACCACGAGGAAAAACCGAGGCAGCACCTGGAAGGCTTCCGTGATACGCATCAGGAGGTCGTCGACCACGCCGCCCCGGAATCCGGCGATGCTTCCGATTGCGACACCGCAGATCATCGCTAGAAGGCCGACAGCAACGGCTATGAGCAGCGATGCGCGACTTCCGAAAAGAATTCCGCTGAAGAGATCGCGACCGATTGCATCGGTACCCATCAAATGCGCGAGAGACGGCGCTGCAAGCGATGGTCCCGTTATCAGGAATGGATCGAACGCGGTCAGCCACGGCGCAAACACTGCGATGGCTAATATGATGCAGACAAGGCTCAGGCCAACGATGCCTGCCGGCCGCCTCAGTCCTCGTCGAGGCGCCAATGCTGTGAGCCCGGGCGACGGTAGCGTCGCCGCGAGCTCAGCTGACTCGAATCCTCGGATCGAATGCGCCATAGGCCACGTCGGTCATGAAATTTGCGAGTACCACCGCAAACGAAATCGTCATGAACAGGGCAAGAAGCAGGGGAGTGTCCCGCGTTTGAATCGCTGTAAGCATCAGTCGACCGATGCCGGGCCATCCGAACACGATCTCGATGACGACCGCGCCGGCGATGAGCTGGCCAGCTCGCGCACCAATGACGGTAATCACGGGAAGTAGCGCCCTCGGCATCGCGTGCCGAAAAAGAATATTTCGTTCGGTTAGTCCCTTTGCCCTCGCGGTCCGAACGTAGTCGCGCTTGAGCTCATCGATGAGACCGGCACGCGTGAGCCGAACAACAGCGGCAACCTCCTGGGATGCGAGTACGAGCGCGGGAAGCGCGAGGTGCCACGCGATGTCAATCACGCGCGACAATCCTGTATGGGCGCTTCCGGCGCTCGTCATTCCCTGCACGGGAACGAGTCCGAGCTTCAGCGCAGCTACAAGTATCGCTATTTGT